>JAFGSL010000260.1 GCA_016934645.1 Anaerolineae bacterium | reverse complement strand
CGAGAATGGTAGGAACAAAGCGCCATCGATCACGTGGCACGGCGTGCGGCTGTACGCGCCGGATTGGTCGATTCCATCGCATAGCCTGGCTTTCGAGTTATATCATCCCGACAACCACGAACACCTGCATGTGATGCTCAACGCTTACTGGGAGCCACTCACCTTCACGCTGCCCGCGCCGCGAAATGGCGCGCATTGGCGGCGCATCATCGATACCAACCTGCCTGCGCCGGATGATTTCTGTGCGCTGGATGTCGCGCCGCCCATCGAGGAAGGGCAGTATACCGTCATGCCGCGCTCGGTCGTGGTGTTGATGGGGGGCGAATCTTGAATCGCAAATCATGTGTCTAGAAAGGTACATGGATGTACTGTGGTTTGAACGCCAATAATTTTTGACATGTCATTGAAGCCGGTTTATACTTGTAGTAAATCTTAGAACCTTAGGTGGCTAACATAGCGTTATTGGGTGAATTGCTCTCCGTTGCTGTTTTTGTCGGAATGATTGGAGGTGGAATGATGCTTGACGAGAAAGTCTTACAGCAAGCTGTTGAACGCATTGTTGCTGCTGCACGACCTAGCCGCGTCATTCTCTTTGGCTCTTATGGGCGTGGGGATGCTGACATTGACTCCGACGTAGACCTGATGGTAATCAAGCCGCAGGTTGATAATGAATATCAAGAGATAGTTCGTCTGCGTCAGGCCGTAGGCAATCTTGGTGTTGGGGTGGATGTACTAGTCTACTCGGAAGCGAAGGTAAAGGAACGTAAAGATTGGTGTACAAGTCCTATTTACTGGGCGCTGCGGGAAGGGAGGACGCTCAATGCTGAATCATAGCCCTCAACCGGCCACGCCCGAAGCGCAGGCCCTATTGCGGGTTGCAGAACAGGACTGGAAAACGGTCGAACTATTAGCGCAACATCCTGATGCTCCAACATCCAGTATATGTTTCCATGCTCAACAATACCTCGAGAAAGTGATGAAGGCAGTTTTGGTTTCTAGTGCTGTAACCCTTCGTTATGGAGAGGTGGATTTCGCGTTGCTTGATGTGCCTACCGTGTTGGGAATGATGAAGAACGCTCGTATTTGGGTTGAGGAGCATATTGAATGAGTATTACGATTGCGGATATCTCCTGAGTCGCAACCGTTGCTACTTTTTTTGACTCCTGTGTACTTTGAGGCTCTATGATCGTTGCCTGGGCGGGATATGACGAATCACAATGCAGACGTAGACCTTCAATTGCGCATTTTTCCTCGGCAGGATGAAGGGTATCCGGTCGAGATCACGCTGGGACGCCACCAGGTCTTCCCACGCGGCTATCTTGCGGCGGACGTGGCCGGCTGGACGTCCGGCGGCGATCCCGCCGCGGATGGATTGGCGCTGCGCGAGATGCTCCTGGCAGACGCCGCCGTGCGCGAGGCGTGGATCGAGGCCCGCGGACAGGCCCCGCAGCGCCGCATCCGCCTGTGGATCGACGCGGGCGCGGCGGAACTGCACGCCTTGCCGTGGGAATTGCTTCAAGACGAGGGTAAGGTTCTCTCCGCCAGCAGCGACACGCCCTTCTCCCGCTTCTTGCCGGTGAAGCTGCCCTGGCGCGGCGCGCTGGAAGGGCGCACCATTCGCGTCCTGGCGGCGATTTCCAACCCCGATGACCTCGAAGCTGTGCACGGGCTGTCAGCGCTTGACGTGGCACAGGAACGCGCGACGCTTGATGCTGTCGTGGGTGCTGCGAATGCTGACGGTTACACGCTCGACGTCACTTACCTGGAACCGCCGATCACGCTGGAACGGCTGGAAGCCGCGCTGCGTGAAGGCTTGGAAGCGCAAGCGACTTACGCCGTCTTGCATTACGTGGGCCACGGCACGTACAGCGCGCGCCAACAACAGGCCGTGCTCTATTTGCAAGATGACGCGGGCCACGCTCAGCTTGTCACCGATGATGCGCTGGTCTCGATGCTGGCCCGGCAGGACGCGCGCCCACAGTTGGTGTTCCTGGCGGCGTGCCAGAGTGCGACCCGGAGCACTGCCGACGCTTTCCTCGGCCTGGGACCGAAGCTTATCACCGTGGGCGTCCCTGCCGTCGTGGCGATGCAGGATTTCGTCAGCATTGAATCGGCGCGCAAGCTCAATGCGACGTTCTACGGACGTCTGGCGCAACACGGGCAGGTGGATCGTGCCCTCAACGAGGCGCGTAGCACGCTGCTGACCGCAGGGCGGCCCGACGCCGCCGTGCCGGTGTTGCTCACGCGGCTAGAATCCGGCCAACTATGGGGCGCTGAGGCCGACGCGCGCGGCGAGATGCTCGGCGACCGCAATCCCCGCATCTTTTGGACCGGGCTGGTCAAGTATATCCAGAGCGGGAAGTGCACGCCCATTATCGGGCCGCGCGCGCGGGTGCAATGGCTGCCCGATCCCACTGACATCGCTCGTGCCTGGGCCGCCGAGTACGGTTATCCCTTTTCGGACAAAACCAATCCCAACAGCATTGCACAGTATATGGCGATCAGCCAGGGCGAGGACTTTCCGCGCTACGAGCTGCTGGAAGCGTTGCAGAAAGCGTTCGCGCAGCGACTCCCGGAGTCATTGCGCGCCGGGCGGCAGTACCAAGGCCTGAATGAGCTGGTGGAGGCGGTCGGCTGGCAGCCCTTGACCGCTGGCAGCCCCCACGATGTCCACGCTGTGTTAGCGAGCTTGAATTTACCGCTTTACCTCACGACGAACGTGGATAATTTCATGACCGAGGCGCTCGAAGCGCAGGGCAAGCATCCCGTGCGCGAAATCTGCCGCTGGAACGAGGCGCTTGAAGGGCTGCCCTCGATCTTCGATGATGATCCCAACTACACGCCGACACCTGAAGCACCGCTGGTCTATCACCTGTTCGGCAATGAGCAGGAAGTCGCGTCGATGGTGCTCACCGAGGACGCGCACCTGGAATTTACGACCAACATCGCGGCGGACATGCAGCGCATCCACCCCTGCATCTGGGCGGCGCTGGCGAATAGCTCGCTGATGTTCCTCGGCTACCGGCTCAACGATTGGGGCTTCCGCGTGTTGCTG
>JAFGSL010000259.1 GCA_016934645.1 Anaerolineae bacterium | reverse complement strand
CGGTGTAGACGTAGGCATGGCGGATAAGCGTGACGTCGGGGGCACCGTTGCGCCCCGGCACGTCCTGGATGCCCATCACGCCGACGAGCGCACCGTCATCCTCATAACCCCAGAAGCGCACACTCGCGTCGATCTCGTGTTGCAATTCCTCGCGTGGCATATACGGCTCGTGCCAACGGTCCGCTGGAATCACGCCTTTGTACGCCTGTGCCGCATCGTTGACGATCGCATAGATCGCTTCGAAATCCTCAGGAACACATGCTCGAATCATAATGGTTTTCTTCACAGATAGGGCGTATGAAGCCGTCCGTATCTCCCCTTACTCCGTACTTCCTACTCCTTACTCCCTATTTTCGCTTCGTCCCACCAAACACCGTAAAAATCCCGTACTTGTAGAAACAATCCACGTCTCTGAACCCAATTCTGTACAATAATCCCAATTGGTCAAATAGCGCGCTGGGATTGTTCTCCTAGAGCCTTGTGCAAATGTAGGTCGCGCCGAAGCCTTCGCCGTACTCGACCGTGTCAATCTGGAATCCAGCGCGCTTCAGCATCGATTCCATCACCCAGTCGAACGTGCTGTGTTCATCGCGGATATGGGTGACGACTTCGGCGGCAAATTCCACGTTGGTTTTCTCGCGGATGTCCTGTTCCCAGGCATCGAAGCGTGCCTCGTAGCCGTCGAGGTTGCCGGGAAAGACGATGTCGAACAGGTAGAACTTGCCGCCGGGTTTGAGCATCGCCGTCAGCCGCCGCAACCCGACCTGCTTCCAGAAGTCCGGCAAGTGGTGCAGCGCCGCCGCCGAGATGATCGCATCCACCGGTTCTCCGGCGTGCTCGTAAGTGAGGAATCCCCCGTGGCAGAAACTGATATTGTTCAGCCCGGCACGCTCCGCCTTTTGGCGGGCGTACTCCAGCATCGTCTTCGAAACGTCCACAGCGTAGACCCACTTACAGCGTCGGGCGATGTGCAGCGCAAATGCGCCGGTGCCCGTCCCCAAATCTATCACCGTGTGCTCCGACCCCAGCGCCAGCCGCTGAATGACCGCCTCGGTGGCCTTCTCGTAATCGCGGAACTTCTCGTGGCGCTGATCGTAGACCGCGACCTGCGCCGGATCGCTGTAATCCACGCCTGAGTGTTGGATTTCGTTGTAGAACCATGCCGGGTTCGTGTTCATAGTTGGGCAACTTCCTTAGAAAATCACATGGATTTACAGGATGCACAGGATATATTTTTGAAATCCTGTATGTCCTGTTCATCCATGTTGAAAATTTTCGTTTGTAATCATAGCCGCGATGGCCTCAATGTGCCGTTCGTCGCTGCCGCAGCAGCCGCCGAGAACTTTCGCGCCGAATTGTCGCCGGATGTCCAGCATCGCGGCGGCGAACGGGGCGGGCGCTTCGCTGTCGAGACTTGCCGCCCCGTCAAGTTCCTCTGGGCTTTTGGCCGAGGTGTTGGCTTGCAAGCCGATGATCCGTTCACCGACGCTGAAATCCTGCGCCAGCGCCCGGCTCAGCGCGGCAGCGTACACCCGCGGGTGAACACAGTTTACCATATAAGCGCAGGGACGCGGCGATACAGCCGCATCTATGCGCGCAATCGCGGTGTGGAGCAGCGTCCCGTCGAGCAGTGTACCCGCGGGGCGCAGGACGAAGCTCAGGATGTAGGGCGCGCCAGTTTCAGCCATAGCGCGCGCCATTCCTAGCGCCTCGGAGAAGGCCGGCAGGGTGGACACCACAAGAAAATCCACGCCGGCTGCCACCAGAGCACGCGCCTGTGGGCGATGAAATATAGCGGCCTCGTCATCCGCCAACGCTTCGGCGGGATTGTACGCGTCGCCCCGGCAGCCCATCAGACCGCCGATAAAGAGTTGCCCGGCATAGCGCCCGTAACTGCTGCGGATTTCCATCATGAAGCGCGCGTCATCGCCATTGACGGCGGCTGTATCGGCGAATCCGGCCCGGCGCAGCCGTTCTGGAGTCGCGCGCCAGGTCGGCGTGAGTGTGATCATCGGCAGACCGTAAGCCTTGCCAATGTCGAGGTACTGCGTATAAATGCGCCGCAGCGCCGCCCGACCAGCTTCGGAGTAAATCAGACCCGCGTTGGCGATGTGGGGATCAATCGTCGCCGCCGGGTCCCGCCGCAACCGCTCGATGACGGCGCCTTCGGCAAGCACGCAATCAGTCTTCGCCAGCATCTGAACAAAATTCATCGGGGCCAACACCCTTTAACCGTGCGCTACCGTGATGCCGTATTCCACCGCATCCGCCAGCGCGATCCAGCTCGCCTCGATGATATTGGCCGACGCCCCCACCGTGCTCCACCGGCGCGAACCGTTGCGCACGTCAATCAACACGCGCGTGGTCGCTGCCGTGCCGGAACCACTGTCGAGGATGTGCACCTTGTAATCCGCCAGATCGAAGTCGGCCAGATGCGGGTAGACCGGCGTGAGCGCCTTGCGCAGTGCCGCGTCCAGCGCGTTGACCGGGCCGTTGCCCTCGGCGGCAGTGTGGAACACCTGATCGCCCACGCGCACCTTCACCGTCGCCTCGGCGAACAGGCCGCGCCCTTCCCGATGCTCGACAACGGCCATAAAGTCAATCATATGGAACGGCGCTGTGTACCCTTCACGCGAGCGGATCAGCAGCATCTCCACCGATGCTTCCGCGCCCTCAAAGGTAAAACCACGATGCTCCAATTCCTTGATGCGCTGCAAAACTTCCGGCAGATGCTTGAGTTCCTCGTGCGCGATGCCCATCTCGTCGGCCTTGCTCAGAAGATTGCCCTTACCGGATAGCTCTGAGACGACGACGCGCGCCTCATTACCCACCAGCGCGGGGTCAATGTGTTGGTAGCTGCTCGGATTGCGGCGCAGCGCGGCGACGTGGATGCCGCCTTTGTGCGCGAACGCACTCCGCCCGACGAAGGGCGCGTGGCGATACGGCGCCTGATTGGCGATAGACGAGACGGCGCGTGCAGTGTGCGTCAACTGCGGTAGATGGCCTTCCGGCAGCGCTGCATAGCCCATCTTCAATTCCAGGTTGGGGATGAGCGTGCAGAGGTTGGCGTTGCCGCAACGCTCACCGTAGCCGTTCAGCGTCCCCTGGACGTGAACCGCGCCGGCCTGCACGGCCATCAGCGTATTCGCGTCGGCCATACCGCCATCGTTGTGTGTGTGTATACCTAATGCAACGTCGGGGAAGTTGGCTTTAACTTCCCCGACGAGTTGTTCAATCTCCCACGGCATGACGCCGCCGTTGGTATCACAAAGGACAAGCAACTGCGCGCCGCCATCTACGGCTGCCTGAAGCGTAGACAGTGCGTACGCCGGGTCGGCCTTGTAGCCATCGAAGAAATGCTCGGCATCGTAGATGACTTCTTTGCCCTGCGTGAGGAGATACGCGATGCTCTCCCGGATGATGCGCAGGTTCTCCTCCGGCGTCGCGCGCAGCACATCGGTGACGTGCAACATCCAGCTCTTGCCAACGACCGTGACGACCGGCGTTTGCGCGTCAAGCAGCGCGCGGATGTTGGCATCGTTCTCCGGCTGCGATCCCACGCGGCACGTGCTGCCGAAGGCCGCAATCTTCGCCTGCTTCAAGTCCAGGTCACGCACGCGCTCAAAATACGCCGCATCCTTCGGATTCGAGCCAGGCCACCCCCCCTCGATGTAAGGCACGCCGAGATCATCCAACAGCCGCGTCACCTTGAGCTTATCCTCGACTGATAGAGAAATCCCCTCAGCCTGCGTGCCATCGCGCAACGTCGTGTCATAAAGCCAGATTTGTGAGTGTTGCATAGTTCACCTCATGGAGTATGGAGTACGGAGTAAGTGTTATTGCCGGCGTTCTGTGCTGGCAATAAGGCCGTTTAGGATTCGGCCTACAGTTTCCGCTTGGAGCAACAGTTCATCATTAGAGAGAATGTAGTTGAGGTCTTTGGCAAGGATTAAGGAAGTATTTCACCTCTTCCAGAGAGCCTTCCGCAATATTATAGAACCGGATTTTCTCTTGAATCCCACGCCGCCTAAATCCTTCGGCTATGTTAGCCGGAATGGATACTGCCGCTCGACGCATTTGCGATACCAATCCAAATCTCTCCTCGGAAGGGAAGCCCTGCGTAGCCTTATAAACTGCCAACACAAGCTTATGCCCTTCTTGCCAAGCATGGAGCTGCTGAAAATGCTCAAGCTCCCCCATACTTCCTACTCCATACTCCTTACTTCAGTCTCTCCCGCGTATACGGGACCAACCCTCCCGCCTGAATAATGCCCATAATGAACGGTGGGAACGGCGAGGTATGATACACCTGACCGGTCCGGGCGTTGGTAAT
>JAFGSL010000032.1 GCA_016934645.1 Anaerolineae bacterium | reverse complement strand
GTAATTGTGAGGATGACACAGAAACAAAAAGCAATGCTTATCGCATTACTTTTGTAATTTATTTTTTAGGATACCTATCTATGGGTATCTATGAGTATACTATCACAAGGAGCAGGGGTGTCAAATCTTATTTTGCAAGTTAAATATGATAAATAAGATTTTTACACCCAATACCGAATCCTCGGCAGATGCTCCTCCACACGCGAGGCTAAAAGGATACCACAAAACAGGAAATGAAAAAGATCTGATGATTGCAATTGCCTAACTGGCAATGCGTAGTATACTAATGTAGTGTTTCTATCTCAAAACTAACCAAATTGCTACACAACTGCTACAGAATGCTAACAAAGAAACCGGGAACTTGTGCTACGCTATGTGTAAGAGATGCTAATTTGAAAAAAGTTAGAAAAGAGATAAAAATGCTCAGCAAATTCGACGATATGCTGGCAAAATGGAGCACCCGCAGAATCGGCGTTACGGTGGTGATTCTGTCCATCGTGTTTGCAGAACTGATCGTCGTGGGAACTGAATATCTGTGGCACAAATCGATTCGCGTCGAGTCAATCGCCCGCGCTTTCCTCATTGCGCTCATCATTTCTGTTGTCATGACCCAGGCCCACGCCGCCTTCATCAATCGTCTGCGCCGGACAGAGACCGCACTGCGAAAAAGCGAAGCGGAAAACCGCGCCATCTTGCAAGCGCTTCCCGATATCATGATGCAGCTTTCCATAGATGGTCACATTCTACATTACCATGCGCCAAAGGACGATGATCTTTGGCACCCATCGGAGGAATTTATCAACAAGTCGATTTACGAAGTCCTCCCCCACCCATTTGCAGATCAAATCATGAACTGCATCGCTCATGCAGTCCACACCGAAAAGATGCAACAGCATGAATATCAGCTCTCCTATCCAGACGGATCACGTGACTTTGAGGCGCGTCTGGTCAAGATCACCGAGGACAAGATACTGATTATTGTCCGTGATATCAGCACACAGAAGGCCGCAGAAGCAACTTTGTACGCCGAGCGCACCTTGCTAGCGGAGCGAGTTGAGGAGCGCACGGCAGCCCTCCATGCAACCAACGTACAGCTTCTCCAGGCGCTTCAAACCCGGAACGAGTTCCTGGCCAACATCAATCACGAACTGCGCACGCCCTTGACGCCAATCCTGGCATTTGCGGATTTACTCCAGAACGAACACTACGGGCCATTGAACAATCGCCAAAAACAGATCAGCGCCAATATTAAGAAAAGCGCACAGGATTTGCTCGAACTCGTGAACAACGTCCTCGACTTTTCGGATATTGAAGCCGGGAAAATCCACCTGGAGGTCGAACCGCTCAATGTCAACGACCTTTGCCTGGATAGTCTGCGCCAGATCGAACCTGCTGCGCGCAGGAAAAACTTGCGCGTCTCATCCACATTGGACAGTAGCATACCCACCATTAAGGCCGATCCACACCGCGTCAGGCAGATGTTGAACCATCTCCTGCAAAACGCCATCAAGTTCACGCCCAATGGCGGGGCCATCGGGTTAGAAGTCCATAATGATACTATAACCCAAATGGTTCATTTCAGCGTGTGGGATACGGGTATCGGCATTGACACACGCTATCTTCCACAACTCTTTCAGCCGTTTAGCCAACTCCAGACCAACCTCAACCGCGAGTACGAAGGTTCCGGCCTGGGACTGGCGTTGGTGCACTATCTGGCGGAACTGCACGGTGGTTCCGTAGCCGTCGAAAGCCAGGTTGGAAAGGGTAGCCGCTTTACGATTTCACTGCCATGGAATATGCTGCCAATTCAGGCAAAGGTAGACGAGACACCTGTGGTTCCCCTAATGGCAACAAAGCCATCCAAAACAAGCAGGCAGCCACTCATTCTGGTGGCAGAAGACAATGCAATGAACAGCAAAGTCTTGTGCCATATGCTCAATATGGCCGGGTATAGCACCGTTGTGGCGGAAGACGGTGCAACGGCGATTGAGATGACCCGCAAGCATCACCCTGACCTGGTACTGATGGACATCCAGATGCCCGGTATGAACGGGCTGGAAGCCACGCGCCGCATCCGCGCCGATGAGGAACTACATGACACACCGATTATCGCGGTCACGGCGTTGACCATGCCCGGCGACCGTGAACGCGGCCTGGAAGCTGGCGTCAATCACTACATAAGTAAACCGATGGACATGCAGCAGTTGCTCAGGCTTATCGCCGACATCTTGCACTCCCGGCCGGGGCGCCAACCACAACTGCCGGACAACGATACCCTGCTCAACTCTCCAAACCCAACCCCACCCGCGCGAGATTGAACACCTTGAAGGGCATCCTGCCCACATCCACGTCAAGCTCAGCCTTGTCGCATACCGTGGACGTGTTCGCGGCGTCGATGCGCGGCTTCAGCGCCAGCAGCGCGCGCTCCAATGCAGGTGGGTCCAGCCGCGCCATCAGCCCTTCGATCTCGCCCATCAACGCGCTGGCCTCGGCGATCCGCATCTCGGTCTCCTCGGCTTTCTCGACGCTGATCAACCCCACCTCACGCTTGAGACGGTTTAGCCGGAAGCCGGCCTCGTAGGTGACGTCGGCAATCGCGTCGCGGTCCATCCAACGCGTTTCGTAGGAAAGGATGTGCTTCCACGTCGGTTGTAGCAGCAAGCGGCGATGCTCCTCCAACGTTTCCGCATGGCGAATGTAGCCTACCTCGGCAGCGTGCTCGTAGGCCCGGCTGCCGGGATCAAGGAACGGCGCGAGCGGCGACGTAAACGGGATCAGCCGCCCATCGTCGAAGCGCGCCAACAACGCGCGGCAATAGTCTACCGTCTCCAACGCCGACTCAGGCGTCTGCTGCGCCAGCCCGATCATAAAGAAGAGGTCGAAGCGCCGTGCGCCCGCGTCGAGGCACGCCGCAATCGTCTCCTCGATACCCTGATTGGAATACCCCTTACCCGAAGCGCGCCGCACCGCCGGATCGTGCGATTCCGGTGAGAATTCCACCAGGAAATCGGGCAATGCCGCCGCCAATTCGTCCATGTAAGCGCGATCTACAGGATAGAAGAACTCCACAATCACCGCGCCATCGAAGCCCTG
>JAFGSL010000001.1 GCA_016934645.1 Anaerolineae bacterium | reverse complement strand
GGCGCAATCCTGCACAACATTGTTTCAAACCAACGCATGGAGGTACGCGCCAAAGTTGTCATCAACGCGACGGGTGCATGGGCCGACGGACTACGCGAAGGGGTCGGTGCGCCGTCGCGCATCCGACCACTGCGCGGCAGTCATCTCATCTTCCCGGCCTGGCGGCTGCCGGTCTGCCAGGCGCTCAGCTTCCTACATCCCCTGGATCACCGACCGGTCTTCATCTTTCCCTGGGAAGGGATCACCCTCGTCGGCACGACCGATCTGGACCACGAGCAGCCACTGAACGAAGAACCACACATCGCGCCTGAAGAAGTTAGCTATCTTATGGCCGCTGTTGAGAGCCAATGCCCGCGCCTCAATCTCACGCTAGACGACGTCATCGGCACGGTTGCAGGCGTGCGTCCGGTCATCGGCTCCGGCAAAGCCGACCCCTCCAAGGAATCGCGCGATCACGTCGTGTGGAACGAAGAAGGCCTGCTCACCGTCACCGGTGGCAAGTTGACGACTTTCCGCCTGATCGCGCTCGACGCGCTCAAGGCTGTGCACCACATGCTGCCCGAAATGCCCGAACTCAAAAGCGACGTCCCCGTTCTCGACAAAGTCGATGTCCCCCTACCCGGCGCAGAACATCTCGAAGTCGCACAACGCCGCCGCCTACTCGGCCGGTACGGCGCACAGGCCCCGGCTCTAGCGCGCGCCGCACAGTCCGGCGAACTGTCAACCATCCCCGGCACACAGACACTCTGGGCCGAACTGCGATGGGCGGCTCGTGCTGAAGGCGTCATCCACCTGGACGATCTGCTGCTGCGTCGGACGCGTCTGGGCTTGCTGCTTCCTGAAGGTGCTGCGGCGCTCCTGTCCAACATCCGCCGCATCTGCCAACCGGAGCTTGGCTGGGACGACGCCCGTTGGGATGCCGAGAGTGCAGCGTATCGCGAGCTATGGCAGCGCGCTTACAGCTTGCCCAACAAAGCTGCCATCCCCGATTGGAAAGCTGCCGTAGCCCAGGCCAAAGCCGCGCGCGCCGTCGCCATCCCGCGCCGTCAAAAACACATCGCCGTGGGGAGCGGATTGATCGCCGGATTGCTAAGTTTGGCAGCGACGTTAATCCTGGTATACTTCAGGCGATGCAAAACCAACCCTATATCCTCGCCATCGATAGCGGAACCCAAAGCGTCCGCGCGCTGATCTTCGACCTGCACGGCAACCTGGTCGACAAGGTCCGTGTGCCGATCGAGGCGTACACATCACCACGCCCTGGGTGGGCGGAACAAGACCCGGAGTACTTCTGGCAGGCACTGTGCGAAGCATGCCAAAGGCTCTGGAAGAAAACGACGATCCCCAAAGACGCCATCGCGGGAATAGCACTGACGACGCAGCGCTCCACTCTCGTGAATGTGGACCCGGAGGGCAAACCCTTACGGCCCGCCATCGTCTGGCTGGATCAACGCCGAACCGAAGGGATGAAGCCGGTCGGCGGGCTGTGGGGATTGGCCTTCAAAGCTTCCGGAATGACGGAAACCGTCGCTTACTTGCAAGCCGAAGCCGAAGCGAACTGGATCAGCACCCACCAGCCCGACATCTGGGAGAAAACGCACAAATACCTCTTCCTTTCCGGCTACCTCACCTACCGGCTCACCGGACATTTCATGGACTCCGTAGGCTGCCAGGTAGGCTACGTCCCCTTCGATTACAAAGCGCTCACATGGGCCAAGTCATGGGACTGGAAGTGGCAAGCTGTCCCTATGAACCCAGGCCTCTTACCCAACCTCGTCCAACCCACAGAGCACCTGGGAACGGTAACTGCCATCGCCGCTGAAGCTACGGGTCTGCCGGAAGGCCTGCCGGTTATCGCTGCCGCCGCCGACAAAGCGTGCGAGGTCATCGGCGCGGGCAGCCTCGACCCACACATTGGCTGCCTCAGCTATGGCACCACCGCAACGATCAACACCACGAACGCCAAATACATTGAGGTCATCCCCTTGATTCCGCCTTATCCCGCTGCCGCACCGGGCCGGTATAGCTTGGAAATCCAGATTTACCGGGGTTACTGGATGGTCAGTTGGTTCAAGCAAGAATTCGGCCATCCGGAGCAGCGTCTCGCCGACCAACAAGGCATCACGCCGGAAGACCTCTTTGACGAACTGGTAGAGCAGGTCCCGCCCGGCTCTATGGGGCTGATGCTGCAACCGTATTGGTCGCCGGGTCTCAAAGTACCCGGCCCGGAAGCCAAAGGCGCGATCATCGGATTTGGGGATGTGCACACGCGAGCGCATCTCTACCGCGCGCTATTGGAGGGATTGGCCTATGCGCTGCGCGAGGGAAAGGAGCGCATTGAGCGCCGCAGCCGCGTCCCGATCACCGAGCTACGTGTCTCCGGCGGTGGCTCGCAGAGCGATGCCGCGATGCAAATCACCGCCGACATCTTCAACCTGCCAACGGCTCGCCCCCACATCTACGAAACTTCAGGGCTAGGTGCCGCCATTGATGTGGCTGTGGGCCTGGGATTGCATCCCGACTTCGCCACCGCCGTCAGCGAGATGACACGCACGGGCGAGATCTTCACACCCAATCCTCAAACGCGCGATATCTACGACGGCCTCTACCATCGAGTTTATAAACAAATGTACAAGCGGCTCAAAACACTCTACGAGGAAATTCGAGAGGTCACGGGGTATCCCGAAAAAATCAGGTAATCGCCGAATCAGACTTTTGCACTGTGTCCTTTCGCAGCAAGCTCTTTTATCCTATGATAAGCGTTCCACATCGCTTCAGACGTTTGCTCTTGATCCCGCTCACCCCTATAGTGAAAAGCTGGCAATCGTTTACTTTCCAGATTCAGGGGTTTCAGAAAAGACACATAATCTTCAAGACTCAACTCGGGCGTATACTCGAAAATATCTCCCCCGATTGGCGCATAGTAGCTAGTGCCTTCAAGGTAACATTGTTGCACCGTTTCCAGGATAACTTGGGCGAATTTTTTTGTCGCCGAAGCCATATATGCTGCTGGCTCTCTCAGGCAGAATATGGTACGTTCAGGAGGTCCCCACATCTTGACCAATGCCTGATATGCGTTGGGATGCAGGATCACCTGCTTGTAGACCAAGTCTATCTGATTTCCATCGCCTGCGTAGGCATTGTCCAGAATGTTGTTTGATATATCCCGAAGAAAGCGCTCGTGGTCAAAAGTAATAAAATCGCGTGCGGGATCGGTTTTTGCCTCTAGCCAGCCGGGAATGGGTGCGAGGATGGGTCTCAGACCCCAATCGTTGACGTATAGTCTAGCGCAAGTCTTGATCAGTCGAACCAGATAGCTTGATCCGGTCCGGGGAGGACCATGCACCAACCACCATTTCAGTTTCGATTGTTGTTCAAGCGCCCGGCGGGTTCGGCGTTGTCTTGGTGTGTTTCGGAACAGCCATTGCCTGATGTTATGTATTTCAAGGGCAATTCTTTCTAAATTTCGCCTCTGCATAAGCACTCGCTTTCTTACGAAATTTTCCCTAGTAGGATGAAAAAGGCTGCCAAACACACGCTACGGCAGGCTAAAGCCCAAAATCTGGCTCGAATAGGTATCCGCTACGTATAACACCCCATCCGCAACGGCGAGGCCACCAGGGAAGGTGAGCCCAAGGCCGGAGCCGGCGCCACTGAGTGCCCACTGGAACGTGCCATCGGGTGTGAAGGCGAGCACGCGACGGTTGACGGGGTCGCTGGCATAGACCAGCCCTGCACCCAGGGTGAGGAACGGCTTCTCATCGGGATTGTCACTTCCCCAAGCAGGAACGTCCCACAGATGTCGGAAAATACCATCGCTGCTGAGTGCCTGGATGCGGCGGTTCCACGTATCGGCGATGTAGACCACACCCGCCTCATCAATGCCGATGCCGACAGGCTCATCCATTTGCCCGGCCCACGTCCCGCCGCCACCGAACTCGCGCAGGAAAACGCCGTCGGGATCAAAGACCTGAACGCGCTTATTGCCCGTGTCGGTCACGTAGATTTCACCGTCCGAGCCAATCGCAATACCGCGCGGGCCGTAGAAGAGGCTATAGCCCGCCGGATCTCCCACCGACACCTGCGCCAGGGTTCCCCAACTGGTCAGGTAGCGACCTTGCGCGTCGAATTTCTGGATACGATGGTTCCACGTATCGGCGACGTAGATCGATCCATCAGAGGCCACGGCGATGCCCCACGGTTCGTTGAACTGCCCCAATCCCACGCCGAACTCCCCCCACGTCTCCAGCACCGCGCCTTGCGACGTGACGTGCCAGATGCGATGATTGGTCGTATCCGCCGCGTAGAGCGTGATGCTATCGGCGGCGACAGCGATACCACGCACGGCGGCTCCCGGCAGTGTTGCCGCACTCACCAACGGAAGGGAACGCACACCGGCAGCGTAAGGGTCGGGAATTTGCGTCGCTTGTGGACGTACGGATTGCGTTACCTGTGCTCCCATCTCATCCAGGCGATAGCTCCATACCTCCTGGGCCAGGTCACGCCGCACGTAAAGGCGGAAATCCTTGCGATAGGGCCATGTCTGCAACGTGAAGGGATCAGCCGGATTCTTGGCCTGCGCGTAACGCGTGTAGTCGCGCTGCCAGATGATGTCCCACAGCGCCGCGCGCATGGCCTGATCCGCCAATATAGCTCGAACGCGCTGCACATTCAACCCGAAGTAATCCTGGAGCGGCCACCAGAGGTATTTGTAATCGAAATGGAGGTAATCGCTGCCCAAAACATCCTCGACCGCAGTATACTGTGGACTTCCGGCGATGACCACTGGACAATCAAGCAACCGGGTCGCGTCGGGCGAGGCACCGTAGAAGTAATTGTTGGGATAGTCGACCATATACCACGTCAGCGGCCACGAGCCATCCTCGCCGTAGGCCACCTTGACATCATACTGCGCGCCCGTCGTCCGCCAGGAAATGTCTTGCACTTGCTGCAATGCGATCTTGATGTCGGGCGTACCGTGCGCATAGACCATCATCTCGGTCCCCAGATCGTAGGTGACGAAATTGAGCCGCACCATATCGCGTGTCGTCAGGAGCGCAAGAAAGGTCGCCAGCAGCAGTGCTAGCACACGCACGACCCAACCGAAACTGAAGCGTGTGGAAAACCAGACAAACAGCCCGCCGAAGGTCAGCACACCGAGCAAACCACCGATGAGCTTGCCGAACGGTTCCAACTGCACCAATGACGGTCCGGCAGCCGTCACGCCCGGCTGCAATGCCGCGCGCAAGTCCACTGTCGCCCGGCTGAAGACGGCCAGTGCTGCAATCGCCAGAGACGCCGTAAGCGGCACCAGCCAAGCGCGTTGCGCTACAAACTCGTGCCAGTCCACGCCATCGATGAGCTTGCCCAAAGCCCATCCCGCGAGGAAAACACTCGGCAACACAATATGCACCACCAGCCAGGGCATTTTCTCCCCGGCATAGCTGTATCCCGCCCACGAGAGCAGCGTCCAGCCGAGTAGAAACAGCGGGAAAAGGCGATCCAGATTCAGTGTGGGGATACCATCATCGGAAGCAGGCTTCTCGCCGGAGTCGAAGACTTTTCGGGCGAAATGAACCAATGCCCCCACCCCGCCGACAGCGGAGAAGAAGAGCGCCAAGTATTCATACAGCGGTGCGAGCAGGAAGTAGTAATACATCGGCTGCCCGCCGCGTTTGACGCCTTGCTGCGCCAACCAGTAGGATAACCCCCCGACCAAACCGGACAACGCACCATATCCCCAGGTAAAGATAGTGGTATACGACACGAAGAAAATGGCATAGTGGATCAGTGCAATGATAAGCCAGTGTCGCGTGTTCCACCATAGGCCGAGTGCGATAGAACTGAGTAGTGCCAGGGCGACGACACTGGAAATCCCGACGATCACTGGCGTGGGCACCAAGGACAGATTGCCGCTCATAACCGCATCGTAGACCACCCCCATATCCAACCCGGCAACGAATTTGATGAGGAAGGCCGAACCAAGGGGCAACGTCAGTGTCCCAATTACCATCAGCACGTCAAAGAGGCGAATATCACGCATCTTGGCTTCGCCGACGCCGTAGTAGGCCACCACAACTACTCCCAACAACATCAGGAACGCCAGCCCTGCAGCTATCCTGCCCCAGAGCGGCACGGCGATGTTTGCCATGCGCGTGTTGCCGGCCTCGTCGAGGGCTTGCTCGCTGACCTGCGCGTGGGCAAAGGAATACATAAACACGCCACCCATCACCAGCGCAATGACAAGGCCGATCACAAAAACCGTGAACAGTTCCGGGCGCTTCCAGCGCGTGGCGAAGATTTGCCACGCAAACGGCAGAAATAACAACGCAGCGAAGATGGCGATGTAGATGTACGATGCTTCTTTGGTCGCATGCATCAGGGAGAACCACGCGGCCATCCAGTAGAGCCAGCGCGGCTGGCCGTCATCAAGATACTTGAGAATCACCCAAAGAAGCATAACCGCTGTCAGTATAAGTGAGACATCGTGGCGGATGTAGCGCGAGTAATAGGAGATGGAAGGCGACAGGAGCAGTAGGAGCGCCGTCACCAGCGCACCACGGCGCCCCAGCCACTTGCGGAAAAGAATCGGCGCCATTACCAGCGCGATACCGGTCAATGCCGGATAGATGCGCGAGGTGAAGTCGGTAGCGCCAAAAAGAAAATAGATGAAGGCGGTGACTTCAAAGAGCGACGGACCATGCATCATCGGATTGTGCTGGAAGCCCTGCCCGTTGTAGAGGTTCCACGAGAATTTGGTGTGAATGCTCTCATCGTGGCTGATGGCACGGTCACCGAGTAGATAAAAGCGGCTGAAGATTGCCGCAATCAGAATAATGATGTAGAGAATTTTCTCCCAACGCTCCAATTGCTCACCAAACATACGTGCTCCTCATCGACAAGGTACACTGAATATACCACGAAGATGCGTGAGCAACAAGCGAGGCGACGTTTTTCTGTGAGACAAACTCCACTCATGATGCAGATCAAAGAACTTTCGTTATCTCAAAATGCCCATCGCAGGCGTTTGCCTCGGCGATTGCTTCCGGCGACCCCATCACGACAACACCTCCCGTTTCCTGTACGTTTTGTAGCACGTCGACAAACGCGCGAAAATCGGCGACTGTCGTGGTCAGCAATTCGTCGCGTAACCGCTGGCGATCCTCGTCACTCTCACCGCAGAGATAATACACCATCGAGGTGTATCCCCGGGCATCGGGCAACCGGTAAGCATCGAGACGTCCGACAGCACCGATGATGCTCTTGGCGAGTTCGTTCTCGCTCAACTCCAGGTCACGCAGGAAGTGGGCCGTTTGATCATAGGTCTTGATCGTGCCAAGCAGATTGGGATCACGATAGGAAAGATAGGTGAAAAAACCGGAAGGGCGGTCGAAGGCACAGAAGGCTCCATACGCGCCACCTTGAATACGAACACGTCTCTGGAGCCATGCCATTTCGATATAATGGGTGATCGCTGCAATTGAGCCGTGCAACTTGTACCCAAGATCATAGAGACTTGCGCCCTTGGCAACATAGTTGACGCGCGAAGGAACGGACAAGCCCTCGAATGCTGGCAGGAAATCTAGCTTCCAATCTACAGTACCGACCGGCCCGACGGGTAACGACGAAATGACTTCATCCAACCTAGATGTGAGTGAAGGCCAGTTAGCACCGTCGAGCGTAACGTTACAAACCAGTGCTCTGCGACAGATCAACCTGCGGCGCACCTCCTCCAGCCTGGAAAACACTATCGGCCAGTCGTGCCTGATCTCCTCAGCGAGCCGGTGCAGGAACGCCAACTGCTCAATGCCACTCACCTGTTCGGCCAGCCAGCCCGCCTCGCTATACCGAGCGCCAAGACGTCTGCCCACCACTTCGGTACCATTGGGCAACAGACCAGACTCCAGTCTTGCAATAGCCTCAAGTACAAGTTGGGCAAAGCGCTTCTGGTTATCAAATCTGGCTGTAAGCAGAATGTCAGACAGAATCCCGAACAAGTCATCGGCCCGGGATACAGTCGCCTTGCCGCGCAGGACAAGCCGCCCGACCGACTGCCTGCTACCCAGACCAGCCGAGATAAGCAGCGATGATGAGATGCCGCCCGTTGTACGCCCGATGTTTTGCGAGAGCACAGCATAATCCTCGCCATCCGTGCCCATCCCGATCAAGACTTGACCCAAGAGAGGTGCATAGGGAAGCAGCTCCTGGGGTAGCACACTCAGGTCAAACGCCAGATCGAGGTAGAGGATACCGTGGGTGGACAAGTCGTGGTAGAGCACGGTGCAGTCAGCCATCTGCAAAGCCTGACACGGGATCCGAGGGTTTTGCGTATCCAGATCGCTCAGCGCCAACCCCGGGATCTGCGCTAGGGCTTCAGGTAAGTCCGGTGTCTCCTGCGCAAGCCTGAACGCCTTGGTTTCCGCAATGAGTGCGCGCAGGTCACTTTCGTTCATCGCCGCGCGCAATTCATCCAGTCGCTTGCGTTCGTCAGCGCCAAAATGCGCAGCCGGATCTGGTACAAGAGCCACCGTGGCCCGGTGTGTGTTGTCAACCAAGTACATACGGATCAGGTGCTCAAAATAGCGCTCCCCCTTTTCCAGACGGTCCGCTATCGCCTGTAGAGGAGCTTCGAAGGCCAACAACGCCAGCGGATCGCCGTCGTGTATCCAGGTGGTGGATATTCTGTGCCAAAACAGCGCGAAACCACGAGGAAAAGGCCCATAGTTGGCCTCGCGCAGCCTAAATCCGACCGCATTCAGTGAGGCAGCCACGATTGCAGGATCAATACCTTCGTCCGAGAGGCGGGATAGCGTCTCTTCGATCAGTGCCTCAATCTGGCTCACATTGTCAGGACAGATCCCTTGAAGGCCAGTAGAAAAGTACATCTGGCGCACGTGTGTGAACAGGCCAATGCCCGCCAAATCCTGACCAAGCTCCGAATCGATCAGCGCCGCCCGCAGTGGCGATGCTGGCATACCGACGAGAAGATGCGCCAAAACCTCCAAGGCGAGCATCGTCTCCGGGTCGCCGACCTCATCCAGTACCCAGTTTATAGTGACGATTCCCTTTGTCTCGCCTGTGTCCTGGCCCGCGTCGTAGGGGATGATCACACGGCGTGGACGGTCAAAGCGGGGTTGTAGAGGAAAAGCCGAATCCACTTCAACCCGTTGAAAGTCCCGAAGCCACGTATCCAGGTAGTGCAAGCGTTCTTCCGGGTCGTCATCGCCGTAGAAAAAGAGGCGCGCATTAGAAGGATGGTAGTAAGTGTGATGGTACGCCATGAGCCGTTCGTAGGTCAGGTTGGGGATGTCGGACGGTTCACCGGCACGGCTCACGCCATAGGGTATGTCGGGAAAGAGCGGCATCTGGCTGTGATGCTCGATCAACCTGGCTGGCGATGAGAAATTTCCCCGCTGCTCATTGAGTACGATACCGTTCAGAATCAGAGGATTATCAAAGCTTTCCAGTTCGTAATGCCAACCCTCTCGCTTGAACGTCTGCCGGGTAAGCAGTGGGTAGAACACGGCATCGAGGAACACGTCTGCCACATTGTACAAATCCACGACGTTCTGGCTGGCTACAATGTAACCCGTCTTGTCCGGAAACGTGAGAGCATTGACATAGGTCACGAGAGAGCCCTTGAGCACTTCATCCAAGGGACTCCTGACCGGGTACTTGCGTGATCCACCCAGCACCGAATGTTCGAGGACGTGCGGCAAGCCGCTGGCATCAGGTGGCGGGGTACGGAACATGATGCCAAACGCTTTGTTGCTGTCGTCGTTTTCTATGGATAGCAACTCAGCACCCGTCTGGATGTGATGCCAGATGCGGGCGCGGCTGTTCAGTTCGGGGATCATTGGATCGCGAATCATTTCAAAACCATAGGCCATCATTCAGACATCTCTTTCACTTGTTGAACCGATAACAAAGGCAAGCCAAGATCGCGAATTCTGGCCAACAGGCCATGCAAGGCAGGTTGGTCGGCAACCTGCCCGGTGAGCAGCGTTTCGTCGTTTTCCTGTGCGGTCAGGGTAAACCCGTCGAACCAATCCGCCCACTGAGGATCGAGGTTGCCTTTGACTCTGATTTCATAGAGCGCTGGTTTGTTGGATGTGCGTTCCTTGGTCATTTTATCCTCAGCAGCAATGCAGCGAACAGACTCCAATGTGCAAGCATACCACAAAATATGACGGCTGCCAGGGCCGTCAACGAGATGGCGAACCTGCCGATCAGCGACCAGTAGCGGTGTTTCCAGGCCAGGATGGCGGTGGCAATCAAGACAATCATCATCAACCCGATGAGGATGGCAACGGCAAAGATCCACCAGCAGGCAACGGGCAGTCCAAAACGAAGCACATTGGGTGTGGTTGCAGCGACGGATTGCAAAGAGAATCTCAGCGCGTATCCCCAGACCAGAGCAGTAGCGGGAAGTACAATCAGCAAAGGATGGGCTATCCGTACGAAAACACCGGACGATGATTGCTTGTAACGCTGTACCAGTTTGACCAGGCCTGCGATTAGGCCGACCACGCCGGTACCTATCAACGTCAGCCAACTGCCCAAGAAGAGATTTTCTTCAAGCATAGAATATCCTAACTCACCATAATGGATTTCGTACATAGCCGGCGCAATAATGATCTCATTGAGTAGCATAAACTCTGGTTCAGGTGCATCCCCCACGCAACGCAGATCAGGCTTTGTGTTGGGATCATCCAAGAAAGCAGCCGTGATCTGTTGGGCGCAGGGATTGTCACGTACCACACTGTGCCCCGAAGCCGGAAACTCGACAAACGTGCTGTTACTCAAATTGACGGTGGCAGTACGGCTCCATTCGGGTGGCGTGATTGGATCGTAAGTCCCGGCGAGGATCAGTGCCGGGATGTCGCTGGCGATGGCTTCGGTGGCAAGCGGCGGTGCGGGGTCAAGCCCCCAAACACTGCAAATCTCAAGCTCTGTACGATGCCGGTAATACCCACCCAGTTCAGGATATGCCGCGATCTGGGCTTCGATCATCTCAGGCTTTACGGAAGCGGCATCGTCCTGGCAGTTGATGGCAAAGTATAACCCCCACGCAAAAGCATCGTTCCCCCACCGGGAAACATACGCCTTGGCCCACGGATATAACAGGTCCATGTTGCCCTGGGATAGCTCATCGATCAACAAAGGCAGGTAGGCCGTTTCAAACGGGGGATAGGCCGGACCGTAGAACGCATCTTCGACCATCCAACTGATCAGCGTATCTCCATTCACTTCCAGGATGGAACGCTCAGTGCTTCCCGGGAAAGTCATCTCGACTGCAACCGGCTCATCGTTCAGTTTGTGAACCAATTCATAGAATTGATTTTCCAAGTCAGGATAGGCTTCCGCACAGGCGAGATTGGCTGCACAGTCATCAAACATGACTCGCAAGACGCGGGCACTGTGCTCGGTATCATGCAGGTACCGAGTGTCCGCAATCGGGGAAGTTGAGTGCAGTACCACACCACGAATCTTCTCCGGATAGCGTACCATCACCAGTTGCATCAGGCGTGTGCTGTAGGATGTGCCATAAAGGATCCAACGCTCGTAATCCAGGACTTGTTTCAGGGCGTTGATGTCTGCCGCAATGGATTCAGCAGTGTAGTTTTCGAGCGCGATGCCGCGTTGACGCAAGCTATCCAGACAGGGTGTATCTCCCTCTTTCTCATCCCACCAGACGGAGAAATCACAGGTGAGGCTGGGATCAGAGTGTTTGTTACCGCGCTGTTCCAGAATGACGATGTCACGGTGGTTTGCGAAGTCCGTACCTGCCAGCCACCACACGGATGCCAACGCGCTGTATCCTGGTCCGCCTTCGGTGAAGAGCATAGCTTCTTTAGACGGGTTTGCGCTACGGCTATGGATGATGATGACAGCCGTGCGAATGGTCCCGCTGTTTGGATCATCGTAATCTTCAAACGTGATCAAAGTCCCACATTCGATCGATGTATCCCTTGGCACCTCAATTGGACAATCTGAGCGTTCGAAGCGCGGCACAGTTCCCTGCGCTTGGATCTGGGATACTATTGCGGATACCAAAATCAACAACAGAATCGATACACATAGCGATCGTTTCATCTTCGTTACTATATTCATCATATGTCCTCCAATTCGTGAAACCATTTTCATGTCACGATACGGTCCTGGTCCAGGAACATACTCACCGCTGCAAAGAATGGCTCCGGGCACTCGTGCCAGAAATGACCGCAATGACTGAGCACGTCTGTTTCCACGGTAGCGTTGGGTAATGCAGCGACGATCGCCGGGCTGGCAATCTGCCGGACCGGATCGTCCTCGCCCCACAGGTTCAGCACGCGATGGTTCAATGCGGCAAGATCGGCAGTCAGATCGTAGCTCTCGTTAGCCGCCCAGGTCAAGTCGCTAACCCGAGCCGTTCTCTCATCGATCTGTAGCGCGCTGCCAGGATCATCCGCCGAAAACCAGAAATCCGGATCTGAGAAGTAAGCCGGTAGATAGCTTCGCTCTTCTTCACGGCTGCCGGGTTCCGGGTTTTCGGAGATAACCCCCTGCTGCATCAAGGCGATGATGCGCTGTACAAGCGCCTCCTGGCACTGCAAGGTTCCTTCTCGAGTGGGAGGTCCGCTATCTGCAAGGATATCTGTCTCTCTGATCTTGACAAACCCCATCTTTGTGGCTTTTCTGATTTTAGTCACTTTCTACCTCCTCGCAAGAGGCGCACTATACCCAGAGCGACATTGAACCGTGGAACCCGCCAGCAATACTGCTCGTAGGACTCCCCAAGTTGAGCAAGACAGTATCTCTCTTCTCTCACGGCTTGCAGATAAAAGAACGTGGTCCCTATGACCACGAGCAGGCCGGCTGCCGAATGTTGCGACAACAGCGCGAATCCGCAGCCGAGTAAAACATAACCCAGGTATTGCGGATGGCGGGTGATGGCGTACAAGCCTCGATCCACGACAATCCTCGCCTGCATATACGTCTGGCCATCCTTTATTTCCCCATACTTTGTGAGCAGATAGAACGGCCAAAAGATGAAACCGCCGGCCAGTAACAGCACAAAGGCACCTGTGCCACGCAGATACGGATCGCCGCCTCGCGGGAGAAACTGGGTGACGACGATCAGAGAAACCGTAACCACCGAAGCGAGCCAGGCGAAAAGTTTCGGCGGTTTTGGTTGGTAGTTATCGTCCTTGATTGTAGCTTTTTCGATTTCAGGCATCTTACCTCCAATTCAAGTTCACCTTATACCTTCAACCAATGTCGAACCTATCACACCCAACACGATCCCCGCGACCAGGGCCACAAAGCTCGCCAAGATCCAGAGCCATAGGCGACGCCAGGGCGGGGAGGAAACTACGCCTGCGCTGTCGCCGGCCTTACCTGCGTCCCAAAGCAGCGCCGACCAGGTAGCAAAGCCACGGCGGACAGCCCAGGCGTGATAGACGTAGAGCAGCAGTCCGCCCCCCGATGCCCCCAGAACATAGATGGCCCACCACGATAGAGCGGCCAAGGCGCTGAAGCCGCAATAGTTCGAATGCGCTTTGATCAACGGTGCGCTGATGGCAAAAAGTCCCACCGAAGTCAGGTTGGTCGAGGCCACCACTAAAGGCAGGCGCTTGAAAAGCGTGCGCAGGTAACTGCTTTTTGTCGCCAGCGCCAGAACGGGTCCCTGGTACAGGAACAGCCCAACGACCAGCGGAAGGCCATAGAACGCGAGCAGTTGCAGCAGCGCGTTCTGGCTGACTTCTGACACGAGAACGACCACCAGCAGCGCCGTCACCATCCCGACGACGTAAGGGATCAAGTCACCCGCGACTTCCATGAGGGCACTCGTCCGGCGGCCGCGCGCTGCGATCAGCCAGACCAGCAGGCCGACCGGCCCAAGCACGACTACCACCAACACCCAGAAAGCCAGGGATCGGCGTCTCGGCCTCCCCAGGAGGAGCAGAGCGACGAGGGACACGGCAACCAGTCCGAGCCAAGCCAAACCTGCCGCGTCGCAGCGAGCCGGCCGCGCCATCAGTCGCTGATAGGCCTGGTCGACCTGATTCACTGTCTCCGGCGGAAAGATGTCGCGCAAGGGACCGGGATCGGGAGCACGGGCGATCTCGTCCGCCACGTTGAGGACGATGGGCGCGTCGAACTGGTGAAAAAGGTAGACATAGACCAGGCCGCGCGGCAGGTCGCCGACCACCGATAGGATGGTAAAGCCGCTGGGGGATGCGACGTGAACGGCATCGAGAACCGAGGCCGCACGCTCGGCTGTGAGATCGTCCCTGCTGTCAATATCCTTCAGCAGCGCTTCTGCTCGGTCGTAACGCCAGCAAGGGTAAGAAAATCCGTTGTCTGGATTGGCCAGGTTAAAGTTGGTAGAAACCAAAAAGCCATCGCCGGGTGATTTGCGGGTGAAAGCGACCTTGCCGTCTGCCCCGGCGCTGATCACAACCGCATCGCCGCTGGCGTCAGCGAAATGCATTTGGTCGTGCATCGCCTCGTGCCACTGGTGCTCCTGAACCCAGGTGATGACCTCCTCTACCGTAGCGCACGCTTGCAGGATCTGGACGGAGTAGCTGGCGTAGCCGCCGTAGACGGGTTTGCGTCCAGGGTGAGTGTTCACTGGCGCCAGAGGCAGCCCATTGGCATCGTAGGCCAGACCCACTTCGTTAAAGCCCTGTTGGACATTGTCCGGAACCCCGAAATAGATCGCGCCGTAGCGCGTGTCGCTGCCCGGATCGACCCAGTAGTAATTGCTGTCAAAATTGATCCAGTCGCCATTCCCGCCAAAGAACACCCGATCGCCGTGCGAGACGGTAAAGATGGTACAGCCACGTGGTGGCGGATCGCAACACTCCTGCCCGCGCGCCGACAGGCAGCCGGACAGGAGCGAGGCGATCGCGACGAGAAGGATGGCAATCAGCACTGTGTATCTCGTTTTTTTGCTCATTTCCTACCTCTCCCAGGTGGACTGTCTACCCATAGCTGCTCGTTTCGACTGGTGCCGTTTGACCGCGATCACGGTGGCGATGACCAGCGCGACCAGGCTCGAGCCGGACAACGCGACCGCGACCGCGGCCAACGCGACGCCCGATCTCGCCACGATACCCAAGAACTCCCACATAAAGCTTGGTCCGACGGCCAACACGACCTTCGGTTGCGACCTACCGTCCTCATAGCCGCAGGAAAAGGTGTACGCGCCCGGCTCGTCGATGGTAATGCTCCGGATCAATACACCCACGCGCTCCCTGTCTTTGGTAGAGTAGGTGTTGGTCTCGACATAGTCGGGGGCAACACCGGCCTCAGCGCCCATCGCCGTGGATGTCAGGGTGCAGACCAGGGCAGGCGGTGTCTCGCTGCTGGCATAGACTGCGCCGTCCACGACACTGCGGTATTCGTAATAGACCGCATAAGCGCCGCTCTCGGCGAAGGTGATATCTTTTAAACCGGGAACCACGACCTGCGTCAGGTCGTCCAAGTTCATCCTGGATTCCAGGGCGCCCGGCAGTCCCGGAAACCACTGGGATGCAATTGCTGTGGCTATCAAGCAGCCGAGCACCGGAATCAGGGCGGCAAGTGCATAGTACCAACCACTGGGTTTAGTCTTTTGATTATCCATTCTTCTGTCTCTCCTTTCCAAAATGGTGCTTACTCTTCGCTCTCTACTCGTTTGACGGACAGTAGGGGCAAGCCCAGATCACGGATCTTGCCCAGCAGGCCATGCACAGCAGCCTGATCGGCTACCGGGCCTGCCAGCAAGGTTGTGCCGTCAGCTTGCGGGGTGATGGTGAACCCGTCAAACCAATCAGCCCATTTCACGTCGAGGTTTCCTTTCACTCTGACTTGGTAGACTGCTTGTCCGTCAAATTCCCGGCCGTCGGTCATGGACTCTGCCTCCCGTTCTGTCAACTGAGCCCATTATAGCCGTCAGGCAGGTGGTTTGTCATCACCAGGAATGGTGATTGGGGAGGTGATTGTGAAAACAAAATCCCTCACCAATATGGCGAGGGATGGAAAAACAGACCGGGTGCGGTCAGGCTAGACTAATCCCAGTTTCTCCGCCCGCTGAACGGCCTCCATGCGATTGTGCACATCCAGCTTGCTGTAGATGTTTTTGACATGAGAGCGAACCGTGTTTATGGAAACATAGAGTTCTGCTGCGATTTCCGCGTGGGGCAATTGGGTGGTCAAGAGCTGCAGTACCTCCAACTCGCGCTCGCTGAGCGGCTCAATGAAAGTGGCGGTGTGAGGCTGTGAGGGTGTTTCTCCCAGTGCCGAAAGCAATCTACTCACGTACTGCGGCGCAATTCCTCGGGTTACCGCCTGCCGTAGCAATTCTTTCATCGGCGCGCCCTCGTCTATGAAGGTGCGCACATACCCTTCTGGCTCGGCCAGGGAGAGGACGCGTTCCAGGGCAGTCAGGGCTGTATCCATCTTGCACTGCGCATGTTGAGCCAGCGCCTGTAGGACCAGGATCTCAATTACATAGCCATTCGCCCCTGCCATCTCTGCCGCTTCCAGCAGCCGCGCCAGCAACTGCACGGCTTTATGAAACGCTCCCTGGGCGATGAGAACCCGCACCAGAACGATATATCGGAACAGGTGCTGAAAGCTGAGTGTATCGTGAATGCCCAACCCGTTTTCCAGCGCCCAACGCGACGCAGCCCCGAGGTTCCCCTGCGCTAACCACAATCGCGCCTGTTCGGCTACCACGTGGAGCCCAGGCCAGGGGGACACGCTGCTCGCAATCCACTTGCCCTTCTGGATCGTATTGAGCGCGCCATCTGCATCTCCGCTCGCCTGTAGCACTTTTGCCACTTCACTGTAGCCATACACCAAGACGTCCGCCTGCCCCCACTGCTCGCAGAGCTCCAGACCTTCCCGCGCGTAGTGCATTGCAGTCTCCAAGTCGTTCCACTCGCGCAGCACAGCACTCAATCGTATGTAAGCGTACCCCAGGACCGGCAACGGCCGCCCACCCCGTTGCCCATATCTGTCGGCAATCTGCTGCACGTCCTGGCAGGCGGCGGCGGCCTTGCGGAGTTCCCCGCGAACGAAATGCAACGCCGCCAAGTCACAAAGAGCGACTGCGGCAAAGTAGCTGTCACCGGCTGCCTGGCTAATCGTTATGGCCTCATCACAAGCCTCGGCTGCCGCCACGAGATCGCCGCACGGCCGGAGCACAGCGCCCAGCAGCGTCGTAGTATAGCCTCGCACCATCCAATCGCCTGCCGGCAAGTGTTGCAGGGCCTCGCGAGCCAGTTCTGCAGCCTGGGACATTTCTCCCTTGAGCGCGGCTGCGTAGGCACGGATGGTAGCGATATGGCCAACCATGCGCCGCCCCTCGGTTTCACCAAGGGCAGGCTCTCCTTTATGCTCGTCCAGGCCAGCCAGCGACTCTTCTGCTTGCTGCAGCAATGGTTCGACGCCGTCAAACTCTCCGGCGTAGGCCAGCGTCCAGGCACGAGCGACACAGAGCCATGGCTGGGAGCACACTACCTCGTCAGGCAGTGCCGCCAGTTGCCTCATCAGCGCTCTCAGCTCCCCGTGGTAGATCAGGGATAAAGCATTGCCCGCAACCAGACGCACGACTCGTTCAATGTCATTGGCGGCCAATGCATGGCCAACCGCTTCGGCGATCAGCCCCTTCTCCTCATACCACTGGCTCGCCCGACGGTGCAAAGTAGGCACCCGGTCAGGCTGCGTCAACTCCAGACGACCACGCAGCAGATCGGCGAAAAGATGGTGGTAGCGGTACCAGCGCCGCCCGCCGTCCAGGGGAATCAGGAACAGGTTGTCCCGGTCTAGCTGGATCAGAATCGTCTGGCTGTCACTGCCATCCGTGACAACATCGCACAGAGGAGCAGTCATCCGCTCAAGGACCGAAGTCTTCAGCAGGAATTCCTGGATGCCAGGGGATTGCTGATCGAGGACTTCCTCCACCAGGTAATCCAAGACGAAGCGGTGAGTGCCGGTGAAAGCTTTGATGAATCCCGGTACATCTTTTCGCCCTCGCATCGAGAGAGCGGCCAATTGCAGTCCCGCAATCCAGCCTTCGGTACGCGCGTCCAACAGCGCTACGTCGGCGCTGGAGAGGTTCAATCCCACACAAGTATTGAGGAAAACGGCGGCTTCATCGGCGGTGAAACGTAGGTCTTCGGTGCGTAGTTCGATCATCCTGCCTCGCGCGCGCAGACGCGCCAAAGGCCAGGGCGGATCGGCGCGGGTCGCCAGGATCAGGTGCATCTGCGGGGGAAGATGCTCCAGAAGAAAGACAAGGCCATGGTTGATGTCTGGCTCTGTGATAACGTGAAAATCGTCAAGGACCAATATCCAAGCCAAGTCGGTGTCGATGATTTCGTTCACCAATCCGGTGAGTACGGATTCGATGGATGGCGACTGCGGGGATTGAAGTTCCGCGAGACCGGCCTGCCCGATGCCGGCCCGAACGGTCTGTAGAGCAGCGATGAGGTAGAACCAGAATCGCACCGGATCGTTGTCCTCAGCATCAAGCGAGAGCCAGGCCACGCGGCGATTGGTCTGGTTGATCCAGTTGGCAAGGAATGTAGTCTTACCAAAACCAGCAGGTGCTGAGATGAGCGTCAGCTTGCGCACAAAGCTGATGCTTTGCTTGGCAAAGCCCTCACTTTGTGTTCCTTCATCCAGGCGTTCGAGCAAACGTGGGCGCGGCACCAGTCCTGGACGAACATGAGGAATATACAGTTTGGTCTTGAGAAGTGGTGCAGCCATAGGGTTTCCCCTTGTCAATTCCGGCGCACACTCACGCCTAAATTATCGGCGTGGTCGCTGATGCGCTCCAGGTTGCGCAGCCACTCAACGAAGATCACATCTGCTTCAGGTGTACAGACGCCTTCTTCCAGGCGTTGGATATGTCCCTGGCGCGCTTCGAGATAGAGATGGTCGAATTCCTCCTCTAAATCGCAGGCATGCTGCGCAGCACCGCGATCCCTGTCACGGAGCGCATCCAAAGCGCACATATAGGTAGCGTGAACATGCTTGCACAAGCGATCGATATCTTCCAGTGCTTTCGAGCTAAAGATCACCTGATGTTCTATGCGCTTCTGCGCTGCTTCCGCCATATCTTCCGTCAAGTCTCCGACCCGTTCGATGTCAGTAATAAGATTCTTCACTTGGAAACAATGCCGCTGCTGTCCCTGACTGAGGTTTTTCTGAAGTAAGTTGGTAGTGAATTCATCTAAGAGCTTGCACACCGGGTCTACGAATCCATCTTCGTGTTCCAGAACCCATTGAATCGCTTCCACGTCCTCATCCAGCATACCGCGCCGGCTGCACTCCAACATTTGGGCCGTCACCTCCCCCAAACGATGCAACTCGCGGAACGCCTCCTGAAGCGCCACCTGTGGAATACGAAACTGGCGTTCATCGATGTAGGCAGTCAATGCAGGCTGCACCGCCACGCGTCCTTCAGGCACAAGTCGTTCGGCCAGCCACGTAATCTGCTTTATAAAGGGGAAAAGTAACACGCTTACGGCTATATTAAAGATTGAGTGCGCGTTGGCAATTTGGCGAGGTAATAAGGTGGATGTGCCGCTGACCAACGCCGTGAAGGGGTTAACAAAGGGGAGGAATAGAAGCACCCCAAGCACGTTGATGAGAATCTGCGCGATTGAGGCACGGCGAGAGGCTCTAGACAGACGCAATGACGCAATGAGGCCGGTGATACACGTTCCAATGTTCGCCCCGAGTAAAATCGCTACCGCCGCCGGAAGTGTTATCGCGTCACTGATGCCCATCGCGACCACCAAGCCGGTGACCGCCGAACTGCTTTGCACAACCGCCGTCGTTACTGTCCCGGCAATGATGCCGGCAAAAATGTTTTTTCCCATGAGCGCCAACCAAGTCGCCACCAACGGGGCTTGAGCCAATACCTTGAGCGCATCGGACATCAGATTCATTCCCAAGAAGAGCACACCAAATCCCAAGATGATCTCGCCGTACTCACGCCAACCGTTCCGCTGGACAAATTCGACCAACACAAAGCCCGCAGCGATGAACAGAAAACAGAGATCTCCCACCTTGAACGCTACGATCTGTGCCGTCAATGTCGTACCGATTTCCTGTCCCATCATAACGCCAATGGCTTGCTGTAACGTCATCAGGTTAGCGTTAATCAAGCCGATCATCGTCACCATCAGTAGGCTGCTACTCTGAATCAACGCCGTTGCTACAGTGCCGAAGATCGCACCCTTGATGGGCTTATTCGTCATGCGATCCAGCCAAACCTGGATCTGATTGCCCGCCAATTTTTCCATCCCCTCACTAAGCTTATCCACCCCAAACAAAAATAAAGCCATGCCGCCTAGGACTTGCAAGAAGTAGAACACGCGCTTATCCTCCGATAATAAATTAGAATGAGAAAGACCGATTGGCGTACCAAACCCATTTTACTATAAGTTTGCAATATGCCACAGCGGGGTTACCAGGGACTTATCATCCTCTTGGTGGAATGTATTTCAGGTTCCTGCTGGCCCAAGAATTTCGGCCTAAAGGCCAGGGATATAAAGAGGGGTTTTTGTAGCAGGGCTTTGTCCTGCTACAAAAACCCCCTCAAAAAGCCGCTTTAGCGGCAAGATAACACAAAAAAGCCTCTTGGCTCGCGAGGGTGATAAGACCCTGTCGAAGTTACTCCCAGAACTACCGCAGTGTAGCTACTGCTGATAATTTGACACATCGGCGGATTGTGGTATTGTAAATGTGTTAAGCATTTGTTGTATATGCTAAGATTTTATCATTCTCACAACAAAGGAGGCGTACACATGTTGAATATGAGCATTGTCACCACATATGCGATTTGTGTTCGCCAGTGCTTGTGGGAAGGGCGCGCGTAGCTTAACGTTCCTCAACATAGACATTAAGCCACGGGCTGGCGGCACATCGCCGGGTCCGTGGCTTTTTTGTTGGTAAAGCCACATTACACATGCTTTGTCGTGTGTGCCCTCCGGTGATATCGGCCTCTCCTCATAGCACTGGCGATCCCCCTATCGGCGCGCGTGTCAACGCTTGAGCGTTGACGCGTAGCAAACCTGCAACGCAGGATTGTTCTCGAGAAATCACCATCAACGGTAGTCCACCGTCAACGAATCAAACCTTGATGACAAGACTACTTAACCAATGACGTGAAAATGTTCGCAAACATTTTCGCAACTATTTTGAGGAGACTATTGAAGTGTCAAGAGGAAAATATTCCGAAGTAAGTATCCAAGCGCGGCGTGACGACGAGTTGCACGGCACACTCCGTCGCGTGAAACCCAACCGCAAAGCGAAGCGCCCGCGTCAGAAAGATTGGCAACCTGCCATAGATGAGGATTACCTCCCCCGCACCGAGCGCGTGATGCACCGCGGGGAACAGGAACGTCGCGCAATGGTCAAGGCACAGGCATTGGCAACGTTAGAGACCGTAGACGAAGATAATGTAGAAGCGATGTGGGAGCAAGCAACCGCGTCGGGTGAAACCGGAATGGTTGTGGAAGTCAGCAGCAACCTATGTCGGGTAGCAGTGAATGGGCACGTGCTACTGTGCAGCCTGCGCGGCTCACTCAGCGCCAAGGACAGCGGTTACACCAACCTGATCGCCGTGGGGGATCGGGTGACAGTCACCGCATCCGGCAGCAATCACGGCGTGATCGACGCCGTGCTGCCCCGGCTGAGCGCGCTGGCCCGTCCCGATCCGTTCTACAGCCATCTGAAACAGATCATCGTTGCCAACGCCGATCAGTTGCTCATCGTCGCCTCGTGGCTTGAGCCGCCGTTGTGGCACGAGTTGATCGACCGGTATCTGATCGGTGCCGAGCGCAACCGGCTGACGCCGGTAGTGTGCGTGAACAAAGTGGACCTGGTGGAAGACCGCGATGAAGTCAAACGGTCGGTCGGACCGTACGTGGCGTTGGGGTATCGTGTTCTATTCGCCAGCGCGCTCACCGGGGAAGGCATCGAAGAATTGCGCGAGGTAATGCAGGGAAAAACGTCCGTACTGGCGGGGCTATCCGGCGTTGGCAAGTCGACCCTACTCATAGCCCTACATCCTAATCTGAACTTGCGCACCGGAGCCGTCAGCACATACTGGGGCGGACAGGGACAGCATACAACAACACAGGTGAATCTTTTCGCACTGGGAGGAGATAGCTACGTGGTGGACACACCTGGCATCCGTGAATTCGCCGTCATCGGGCTATCCCCGACTGAACTGCTGGGCTTCTATCCGGAGATCGAAGAAGTTGCTGCGCAGTGTCGCTTCGCCAATTGTTCGCATACCCACGAACCCGGCTGTGCTGTCAAAACCGCGCTGCGAAAAGGGCGCCTCTCAATCACGCGTTATCACAACTACTGCCGTATCCTGGAGACGTTGGGGTAAACAACTACTGATCCGTGCATATAAAACTAAACGATTTCAGCACCTCTAGGGCGTGTAGAAGGTTAGTAAGTTATGCATGAATCAGAAGTAGGCCGGAGTGACACTCCGGCCTACTTCCGGCGGATGATGCCTTCCGCCACTTCTAATAGCAGCGTTTTTTCCCGGAAGCTCTCCGGGAACATTTCTGCGTCGGTGGTGCAAAGGATGGTCTGTTCGACGTTGCCGAGTAGCCCCAGCAGGTAAGTTCGCCGCGCGCGGTCGAGTTCTGCCAGCACCTCGTCCAGCAGCAGGATGGGAGACTCGCGCGTCTCCTGCTCCAGCCAGCGTAGTTCGGCCAGTCGTAGCGCCAGGACCACGGTGCGCTGCTGTCCGCGCGAACCGAACGTCCCCATATCCACCCCATCGGAGATGAAGCGTAACTCGTCGCGATGCGGACCGGTCAGCGTCATTCCTCGGTCGATCTCGGTATGGCGGCGATCGCGCAGCGTTTTGCGGTAGGCCTCGTGGAGGGCATCCACATCCACGGGGGATTCTCCGGCGGTTTCCGGCAACAGGCCAATCTGGTAATCTACCGCCGGAGGACGCAGCGGATCGAAGTTGGGCTCGTACTGTAGCTGCAACCACGCTGAACCGCCAGTCAAATCGTGGTGCAGACGATCTGCGTAAAAGTTAAGTGCCTTCACAATCCTGCGCCGGTAGAGGGAAAGGGTCACACCGGTGTGCACCAACGTTTCCTCCAACGGCGCGAGTTGGGCCGCGTCCCCACCGAAGTCGCGCAAATGGCGCAACAGCGCGTTGCGGCGCGAGATCGCCGTCTGGTATTCCTCCAAGGCTTCTACGTAAGCCGGGTAAACCTGCGAGAGCAAATCGTCGAGAAATCGCCGTCGTCCGGAAGGTGAGCCACTCACCAGTTCCACGTCTTCGGGCAAAAAGACGACGACGTTCAGATGCCCAGCCAAATCCATCTGGCGAATGGTGTGCTGGTTGAGCTTGATCTGTTTTTCCAGTCGTGTGTTGCCGTTGGAAAGTGTCTTCTGCTCCAGCGCAATCTCAATCTGGTCGGTTCGGTTGCGCCGGACAACCTCGGTCTTGAGGTGGGCGAAGGGCATGGCCGCTTCAATGGCGCGCCAGTCGATCAGGTGTCTGTCCGTGTTGGTCAAAGGGGAGCGTCCCACGGCGAGATAGGCTATGGCTTCCAGTAGACTCGTCTTCCCTTGCGCGTTTGCGCCCAACAGCAAGATGGGCGAGGCCGGGAGATCGAGTTCCAGCCGGTTGTAAGTGCGAAATTGGCGTAAACTTAGACTTCGGATGTACATATACTGTATTGTAACATGGCGCAACGGAATCTCAAGGGCGGAGAGGGTAAGGGATTCCACAGTAAAGACCCACCCATGAACGAGGGAAACAGGCTGGGGTGGGGGTAAAGTTTGGGTTGAGCGAGTTTTTGCGAGTT
>JAFGSL010000258.1 GCA_016934645.1 Anaerolineae bacterium | reverse complement strand
GACAATTCGCGTCGTGGCGATTGCTCTGATCGTGACCGTGATCTTGATGCTCGCCGTGCAGCAAGGGTTCCGCTTGTTGTCCGGGCGAGGCCTTGGTTTTGGACTCTGGCGCATCAAACATCTGGGGCTTGCTATTTTTGATAGCAGTTCGATCAAGGCGAAAAACTATGGTGAATATACCAACGTCATTTTCCTTCATCACTCGACAGGTAGAAACCTGATCGAACAAGGTGATGTCCGTGAGCTTTTCACTGAGGCCGGCTTCGATTTTTGGGACCATGACTATAATTTTCCTGGGCTTAGAAGGCCGGATGGCAGCGAGACTGGTTACAGCTATCGGATTCCAGACGACAATACCGATCCTGATGGTCTGGCTGACATCTTTGCCCAGCGGGACTACGCATTGCCACTCAATCCGCTGAGTGGATTGCTCCAACACGAAGTCATCGTCTTTAAGTCCTGCTTCCCGGCGAGCAATATCACTAGTGATGAGCAATTGGAACAGTACAAGGCTTGGTATCTGGGGATACGCGACGTGATGGATGCTCATATAGACAGGATTTTTGTCGTGATGTCCCCCCCGCCGTTGAATCCGGCTGCGACGACACTTGAGGCGGCTGCGCGTGCGCGGGCTTTTGCCGATTGGTTAACCTCAGATGAGTACTTGAGTGGACATCCAAATGTCTATGCGTTTGATTTCTTCGGCTACTTGGCCGAAGATGATCCGGCATCGCCGGAGGCCAATATGCTCAAGGCGGAATACAGACCGGAAGGGGAGGATTCGCATCCGAACCAGGTAGCCAATACGACAGTGGGGCCGATCTTTGCGAAAGCTGTGATGGATGCTGCGGTGAACTATCGGGAGATTGGAACTACGCGACCATAACACCGTAACATATCAAGAGCGGGCTGCCAATACGTCATTTTGCGAAAATGAGGGGGTAAGAAATGACTAAACGAATCTCGCGACGACAATTTTTAGCTGGCCTGGGGATGGTTGCGGCCAAGTTGGGGCTAGGTACACTGACGGGATGTACGCCGTCGGTGGGGCGTGCCGCTGATGACCTTGAACCGCGCGCGTATCTTCCCCTAGTCGCTAGTGATGAGGGTGCGAGTGCCGTGATTCCTACGCCTACCAACACGCCGCCCTCTGCGATACTACCTACATTCACGCCGACCTCTACCTCAACACCAACGATGACTCCGACATCGACGCCTACTGCCACTCCTACACCTACGCCGGGGACACCGATTCCGCCACCTACGGGACCTCGGGTTGTTCATATCCACAGCAGTGATGCCACCTATTGGGACTACGGGAATGCATATTACGGGAACTATGTGGATCAGGATACAGTGAATGCTATGGTCGATCGTGGCGTGATGGATCTCACTGGAACCGCATCCGTCGTGCAGGCCTGGCAGACATTGGTGTCTAACTATGTGCCCGGTAAAGGCATTGCGATCAAGGTTAACTTCAACAACACCTGGTGGTGCGACAAATGCTTGACGAACTGCGAAGACTGGGAACTCGCCATTGATGCCTTGGTTCATCCTATCAACGCGGTGGCCCATGGACTTTTTCAGGCCTACTCGAATTTTGATGCCAGTGATCTGTGGGTTTTCGATGCTACTACGGCGGGGGAATCACGGCAGATCCCTCAGCGGTTCAAGGATGGCGGTCTCTATCCCGGTATTCGTTTCTTTGACGGGGGCTGTAGCGAAACGGCGGGATACGACAGCACCGATCCTACGGGTGCTGTTGTCTGGCACAATCCTTCCAATATCTCGACACCTCCTAACACTCGTGTGACCGACGTGCTTATCAATGCCTCGTACCTGATCAATATCCCCATTATGAAAAAGCACGTGATGGGCGTCACACTGGGTTTCAAGAACCATTTCGGCTCTATCGACGATTGCGAACCGCTTCACGAGTGGATTGCCAACGATGGCGCCCACAATGGAGGGACGGATTATAATCCGTTGGTCGACATCTATCAGAACGCGCATATTGGGGGTAAAACAGTGCTGACCATCGGGGACGGACTTTTCGGTAACTGGGAAAACAACATCAGCAAACCACAGCGCTGGAGTACCTTCGGAAATGCGGCCGCGAACAGTTTGTTGTTCTCCGCTGATCCGGTTGCTATCGATTGCGTGATGTGTGATTTGCTCAGTGCGGAAACCTGGATGTTCGACGCGTACGACGATTATCTTGTCTGCGCTGCTGCGAGTGGCTTGGGGATTTACGAACAGGGAGATCCCTGGGGAAGTGGATACCAGCAGATCGAATATCTCAAAGTTGAGTTGTAATCACGAGGAGGGGTTTGATGGATAACACGTCCGTTCCCTTGAACGATCTGGGCCGCCAGTACCAGGCTCTCAAGCTTGTGTTGGAGGACACGGTCAGGCGCGTCTTGCGCAGTGGATGGTATATCCTTGGCCCGGAAGTCGAAGCCTTCGAGCACGAGTTCGCACAATATTGCCAGACGGATCATTGCGTTGGTCTGGCCAACGGGACCGATGCTCTGGAAATCGGCCTTCGGGCGTTAGGGATCGCCGCCGGGGATCATATCATCACAGTTGCGAACGCGGGTATGTACGGTACAACCGCAATACGCGCGATAGGTGCAATCCCGGTCTTTGCCGAGATTGATCCACACACTTTGACGATGGACCCTGACGCCCTTGATGCAGCCATTACACCGCACACGCGTGCGCTGATTGTTACCCACCTGTACGGTCGTGCGGCTGATCTTGTCCGGGTGAAGGCGTGTGCTTATAAACATGGAATCGCCCTGATCGAAGATTGCGCTCAGGCGCACGGGGCTATCGTTGATGGACGCCGCGTTGGTAGCTGGGGAGACGTGGGATGTTTTAGTTTCTATCCGACCAAAAACCTCGGGGCACTTGGAGATGGTGGTGCTATCGTGACCAGCAATGTAGATGTAGCAGAACGAGCACGGCGGTTGCGCCAGTATGGGTGGGTACACAAGTATGACTCACGTGTTTCTGGTGGCTGTAATAGTCGTCTGGATGAGATCCAGGCGGCAATCCTGCGCGCAAAATTGCCCTATCTGGACGGATGGAATCAAGCTCGACGTCAGATTGCCGATCATTACCAAGCTGCTCTGGTATCTGAGCCGTTGGAACTGCCCGCTCTCTCCAGGATTGGTGAGATGATCTATCATCTTTACGTTGTTCGTACATCGAAACGCGATGGCTTGCGGAAAGCGCTGGTCGAACAGGGAATTGGATGTGACGTACACTACCCAATCCCTGATCATCTTCAAGAAAGTTGCGCTGACTTGGGGTACAGTCGAGGTGCACTCCCCGAGACAGAACGTGCCTCTGCGGAAGTGCTTACACTGCCCTGTTTCGCGGAGCTTTCTCCGAGTGAAATCGACCGGGTGATTGCTGTTGTGAAGGCCAGTCTTCGTGCGTTGAAGTAATCTCTCCTAGTGTTTGGGCGTTTGAAAGGTGTGTACTGCGAGGGGGAAATGTTATGGCATTAGTCTCTATTATCGTGCCGGTCTATAACAACGCACTGAGTCTGTCGCAACTCGCCGAGCGGCTTAATGCGTTGACTCTGGCAAAGCCGGAACATAACTTTGAGTTCGTCTACGTCGATGATGGCTCTCGCGATGACTCTGTCGCTGTACTTGAACGTTTGGCAGCTAAAGATGCACGTGTACGGGTGATCAAGCTCAGCCGCAATTTCGGCTCAAATATAGCCATTTTGGCTGGCATGACCTACTCCTCAGGAGATTGTGTGGGTTTCATTTCTGCTGATTTGCAGGAACCGCCGGAAACGCTACTGGAGATGCTCTCGCATTGGGAAGCGGGTCATAAGGTTGTACTGGCGGTCCGGCAAGACCGTCGCGGTGATCCTTTGGTGACCCGTTTCTTTGCCGGTATTTTCAACTGGCTGTTCAAGAAGCTTGTTTTCCCGGGCTTATCCCCGCAGGGAGTCGGATTCTTTCTTATTGATCGCCAGGTCGCCGATGTTTTGCTTCAGTGTGACGAAAAGAACGCGCACTTGATTGGGCTGGTTCTGTGGTCTGGATTCCAGTATAGTACGGTGATGTATGACCGTGTCAGCCGTCCATATGGCAAATCTGGATGGACGTTCGGCAAAAAGCTGAAATATCTGATCGATGCTTTCACGGCCTTTTCTTACCTTCCATTGCGCTTCTCTTCAGCGCTGGGCTTGTTTTTAGCTGCAGGGGGGAGTATTTATGCGCTGGTAATTATCGTGCTTCGCGTCTTAAATCTGGTCACTGTTCCCGGTTGGACTGCGTTAACCGTTATTGTGTTGCTGACTTCAGGGACTCAGCTTATCATGCTGGGTGTGATCGGTGAATATCTCTGGCGCAGTTTTGAAGCTACGCGAAACCGTCCTCCTTTTATTGTTGAATCTTTGCTTGGCACCATTTCTGCGTCGTCGCAGGAGTATGAAAAAGCGGACTCCGCCCCGGCGCTCCCAGGTTCACCCGTGTGATGCCGATTGTCCCGGCAAGCAGACACTATCCGACTCACGGAGACTCATTTTGCAAAACATGACCAGAAATGTCCAATCGGGATTCTTCAACCACGCAAGGCGTTGGTATACAGGTATTGCAAGCTGTCTGGGGATGAGCAAAGGTATATCCCCGGATCGATGCGGAAATCCTTCTGGATGGACTGTGCTATTCCTCATCGCGATTGGTGTTATGTCCTTTGTACTATTTTATGCACCTGCCATCTATTCGGATGATTGGTCCTCATTTGTCAAGCCAATGGTTGATGGGAATGCGCCCTGGCTGGATTGGGCGGCTAGAAGGCCGCTTGAATATGCACCACGCAGACTGTTGTCTGAGTTGTTCGGTCTGAACGTGCCTATATCTCACATTGTGCTAGGGACTCTCAACGTCCTAGCGGCTATCCAATTTTATTTCTTGCTACTACGCTTTTTTCCCAAAAAAACGGTAGTTGCATCGGTGTCGGCTGCGATTTTCCTGGTTGTTCCAGTGGATTATACTCGCACGTGGTTAACGATGATTCACATCAGGATAGTTCTCTGCCTTTTGTTTCTCTTTGCCTGGTTGATGAGTGACTACGTTGAGAAGGGACGGCCTGTTGCGTTATTAGGCGCGTTGTTTGTACTGGGTTTCTCTTTAGGAATGTACGAAGCGCAGTTGGGTCTGGCATTAGCATGGTGTGTTTGGTTGGTTTTGAGTGAGAGAAAAATCGAGTGGAAGCGCCGGATCGCCGTATTGAGTCCTTTTCTTTTCGCCTTGCTGTTTGCGGTGTGGCGAACCTTTGGCGTCACTCAAGCTGGAATCTCCGACTCTTATCTCGGCGAGATGCAGATCTCTCCTGTCGTCATTCTTGGTCGGTTGATGTTGGGATTTAAGGTCCTTGTTTGGGGATGGACAGAACCACTACGCCGTGCTTTTGGTTTTAATGGGAACTGGCTACCGATGCTTCTTCTTCTTCTCAGCGTCGCCATTTTTGAACTCGGTTTTTTCTTTCTAGACCGCCGCCGTTCTAGCGATGCTGGTTTCAGATTCCGTGGTTGGCAACAGTTCGAGGAAATCCGTGCCCTGGTGGTTCTCTTTGGCTTAGGTATTGTTTTAATCGTTGCAGGATACATCCCAATAAGCTTTCTCTACGAGCCGAATCTCGATGGACTGGTTTCACGGGTTAATCTCTTCGCGTTACCCGGCGCTTCGCTGGCACTCGTCTCTGTGTTGTACGGCAGTGCGCTGATCATGGCTCGTCACCAGCGCCAAGTCAGGCTTTTGCTTTTAGCAGGATCGGTTCCGTTGATTGCGCTGGGTTTCCTTACGCAGGTCTGGGTGCAACACGATATCAGAGGCGCGTGGGTGGAGCAGAAACAGATTTGGGCAGAGATGTTTGATCTTGTTCCGAATCTTACCGACGATACGATGGTTTGTTTTGTGCTTCAGGGGTACCAAGATCGAGTAGGATTTGCGAACTGGCGACGCACGCCTCTGAGTGCTAACTGGGAAGTCGCCGCGGCATTGCAGGTTCTGTACGGTAACGACAGTTTGTGGGGGGAGGTTTTGTTTCCCGATCTTGAGACGCACGGCGAAGCGATACTCGTAGAGGATGGTGTTATCAATCCCTGGACAGGGAAGAAAATACCTTATGATCGGGCGCTTTTCGTGTTGTATAATGGAGATACCGGACACTTGAGCGTGGTGGATGATGTGCAGTCGGAGCTTTCGGTTACTTGGCCCACGCCAACATATGCACCCTACGAGCGGATTACCGGTTCCGATTCTGCAGAATCACCTCCGGTGGAAGAACAATCGCCAGATTTAGCATGGCGTTGGCTGGTTGAGACCTCGGCTACGGCCAATAGTAGTACTGATTAGTCTGAGGTATAGGGTTATGAATAAACGTGCGATTCTTCTTAATGGCCTGTCGATTCTGGCCGTTATCGTCAACCACACGACCAGTTGGAGCTTCACGGCGATGTTTTGGTGGACGGATCAATATCGCTCAGTTATTGTACCTAACTTTGATGAGGTTGGTACGTTCCATTATTACGTTTTGCTGGTCCTGAGGCAATTACCTGTCTTTGCGGTTCCGGCCTTTATTTTTACATCGGGCTTCTTTATCTCCTATGTGGCGCGGGGCAAGCAATCGACATTGAGTTGGAAGGTGGTGGTGGCGCGCATCTCCAATCTTTTGATCCCATACACAATCTGGATCGTCATCATTGTCATCGGGGATATACTGCAAAGTGATGTACACACTCTGGAAACATATATTTTAGAACGTGGTTATTATTTTGTCCCGCTGATGTGCCAGTTCTACCTGCTTTCTCCATTGCTGATCCCTCTGGCAAAGAACAAGCCACGTCTGGTTCTTTGGGTCGCGGGTTTGTTGCAGTGGGGGACAATAGGTTTGTGGTACGCTAGCCTTGTTTGGAAAGTTCCTGTCTTAGAATTAGCCACTCGTGTAACACCGCACTGGCTGTTTTTCCGCTGGGGATTCTACTTCACCTGCGGCTTGGCTATGGGACTTCATTTGCGCGACGTCAGTCAATGGCTCACTGCGCACAAAAAGGCGTTATTGATCGCAGTGATCGTTCTTGGGCTGCTTTCCATCCTTGGACCGGAACTGTTGTACCGTACCACCGGGACAGAATGGCGGAGCAGCAGTTTGAATATTACTACAAGTTTATACGCATTTGTGTTTATCTTGTATTTCCTGGCGGTTGATATCCCTGATTGGTTGTCCAAGTTGCTTCGCTATTTCTCCGGAAAAACCTACGGCATTTATCTCACACATGACCATGTGATGGAGTTTGTCGCGCGGGTCATCCGCCAACTCGCACCATGGATACTTGCCAGGCAGCTATTGTTCTTCGCACCGTTGGTATTTGCTTTTGGTTTGGGGATGCCGTTGTTGCTCATGGCCGCTGTTCGCAAATCGCCTTTACGTAAGGTCTATCGCTACCTATTTGGTTGATATGGAAGGCATAATCAATAAGCTTACAGTGAGCGTCTGTATCACATCTTACAACCACGCTCGTTACCTTCCAGCCACGCTGGACAGTGTTCTCGATCAAGACTTTGACAATTTCGAGATCGTCGTTGTCGATGACGGTTCTACCGACGATAGCCTGGCGTTGCTGACTGATTACCAAGGACGTTACCCAGATAAGGTCCGTTGTTACTGGCATCCTGATCACGAAAACAAGGGCATCTCGGCTACTTTCAATCTGGCTGCTCAGAAAGCAAAAGGGACGTACCTGGCCTGGCTTGGCTCGGACGACCTCTGGCTGCCGGATAAGCTTTCCAAACAGGTAAAGTTTATGTTCGATCAGCCTGATTTTGGGATGGTCTACAGCCCTGCATTTATTTTGGATAGCACAGGCCGGCAATACCCGATGTTGACGATAGGTGGTGAGCAGTTTGACGATGTATGGCGGAGATTGTTGGTATCCAATTTTATCTGTGCGTCTTCGGCTTTGATTCGGCGTACTTGCCTTGATGACGTTGGCTTGCTCGACGAGACTCTTGTCTATAGCGATTGGGAATTGTGGATTCGGATTGCTGCCAAATATCGAATAGGTATTGTTCCTCAACCGCTCGTTTTGTATCGAATTCATGGCCAAAATATCAGCGTGTCGAGCCGCCCCGCAACCCGGTTTGAGCGAAGATTGGCGGTGATTGAGTCGGTATTCGCCAAGCTGCCAATGGACGAGCAGCCATTGAAGGATGTTGCGTTATCCGATGCCTATTTCGAAGCCGGATTGGATTTCTTCGCGGTAGGGCAACCAAAGGAGGGGCATCAGCATTTGGCGCAAGCTGTTCAGTTACAAGCGGAACAATCAAGTGACCAGCTTGTAGAAAATGTAGTTTCTTATGTTGTGTACACGCTGCGGACGCACAATTGGGATGTGCCCCGCTGTGCACGTTTCATTCAGGAGGTATTTTCTGTCCTAGCACCAAAGTATAAACGAAAGGCCGTCGCAAGGCTGTATGCCCTGGAGGCGCTCCTGAGCCATTCTTGTGGGTTGACCTCCGAGGTTCGTTGCTATTTTTTCCCTGCGATTGTGCGCGACCCGCGCTGGTTGCAGAATGGTGGGATGCTTTCTGCCGGTATTGAAGCTTTTGGAGGGGCGAAGGTAGCGGCCTTTCTGCGCCGCTTGACCCGTCATCTGGTCAAGCGGTTCCCCAAAAACAACGGTGAGCATCCGGGGCCGGCTGATTAGCCTCGACTTTGCTTTTATTGGAAATGGAAATGTACCATAGATTACCTGCTCTTTTTCCCAATCTCTTGCAACCGCGTTTCCGGTTTATACGCATCATACTGATTGTGCTCAGTGTGGGGCTTATGTCAGCGTGGATCGTAAAGACCACAGTTAGCCAGAGCAACTATCAATGGAGCAAGTCAGTTGACATCACACAGCCTTCGTATTCTGACGTCAGTGCCTTCGGGATCCTGCTATGTGATCAATATCAGAACGTACACCTGCTGTGGAGCCACCTTGCTGATGATGGTGCGGCGATTTTTTATCGAAACGACGTTGAGGGTAGCTGGGGATCTCCCATTGATGTGTTAGCCTTCACGGATCCGGTTGCGGTTTACCTCGATGCGGCGATCTCCGATGTAAACAACACCTTGCATCTCGTGTGGCAAAATGCCTATCTGGGCGGTGATTTGTACTATAGTAGCGCATCGCTGCCTGATGCTGACAACGCTCGATCATGGTCACAACCCCGTGCTCTGGCTCAAAATACGGGCGCGGGTTCTATCGCCACGGATGCTCAGGGCACAATACATCTGGTCCACGGGACATCTGGTGGCGATGGGCTGTATCTCGCTGTTAACTACCTTCGATCTCAGGACGATGGCAAAACGTGGTCCGAACCTGCTATCGTTTTCTCCACCCTTGCCACTGTCCCTTCCGATGTATGGGGTGAGATCGCCGCTGATGACCAGGGGCGCCTTTACGTGGGGATTACGTGGCGTTCTCAAGAATATGGCGTGCAATCGGAGGTGGGATACGTCTTGTCGCCCGATGGTGGGCAGACGTGGTCCGAATACGAGCGTGTTGAGGCAACTGGTACCACCTTCCAAGGTGTTACCAAGTTAGTACCTTATGCGTTTGGCAATGGAGAAGTTCATCTGACCTGGCATGACCCACGACGTATGCATCAATGGTCATTCGACGGCGGCGTCACCTGGAATGCACCTGTTGAGATCATGCCGTTGGGTGCCGCTTTTGGTGGCCCTAACGACTTGGTACGAGATAGCGCCGGAACCGTGCATGTTGTCACTGCTGTAGCTGACGGGGTCTTTTCTGCTGCCTGGGATGGGAAAAGGTGGGGGCCTCCAGAACGCATTGATGATCGTTATATTGACCCTCATGGCCAGCATATGGTCGTGTGTCAGGGAAATCAATTGCACGTAGTGTACTATGATCGGATAGGAGATAACACGGTCTGGTACGCTTTTCGGGAAGTAGAAGCGCCACATATCGCTCGTCAATCTTTTCCTGCATCAACGTCCCTATTGCCGGATGCCCCTACCGCGACAGTTCCGGTCTCTCAAACAGGTGATTCTTTGATACATAACGTCATATCTGAAACTGCTGAACCAGCTATTGACAAGGCTTCATCTGAACCGATCCGTCCTTTGATCGTGTCGGCATTGGTCGTCTTCGTTTTTATTACGATAGTTTTTGTCCTGAAACGCCTGATGGGGCATTAGCATGACTTCTAGCGTCAGCGTTGTGATCCCATGCTACAATCATGCGCATTACGTATGTTTTGCCATTGAGAGTATCCTGGCTCAAACCTTCGGCAACTGGGAAGCCATTATTGTGGATGATGGTTCTACAGATGATACTCCGGCTGTGGTTGCACAGTTTACCGATCCACGTGTCCGCTACATACGGCAGGAAAACCAGGGTCTTTCGGCGGCGCGCAATACAGGTATTGGCGCGAGTCAGGGAAAATACCTGGCTTTTCTGGATGCCGACGACGAAGTACGCCCGCGTTTCCTTGAGTGTTGTGTCGCGGCACTGGCACAAGATGACACGTTAGGTGGCGTCTTCACGCTGGCGCAATTTATTGATCCACAAGGGATGGAGCTTCCGCAGGTAGGAGGGCAGGCTGTTTCTGCGGTGGATTTCCGTGGGCGTCTGATGGAGGGGGGCTTTTTCCCGCCCTGTGCTGTGCTGGTGCGTGCTGACTTGGTGCGTGCAGTTGGTTTGTTCGACACCCAACTCACCAGTCTCGAGGATTGGGATTTATGGCTCCGACTCTCTAAGGATTACCCGATGCAGGGCATTCCTGAAGCGCTGGCCCGTTATCGCGTCTATCCGGGCAGTATGTCGACGAACGTTGAACGTATGCATACGAACCGTGTTGCGGTGCTCACCAAGTATTTGGGTTCTTTGGACGACTCTCCTGATTCCCGGTCTGATGAAAAGCGTCGCGCTTACGGATTCGCGTACCGGTGTACAGCCATAGACTATATTCAACAGGGCAATTGGGATGCGGGTTGGCGCTTTCTGGAGCAGGCTCTCTCTATCTGGCCTGATCTTCTGGAACGGCTAGATACTTTTTACGAGTTGGCGTGCGGCGATCAACCTAGGGGCTATCGGGGTCGCGCGGAGATGTTGGACATTGAAAGGAATGCCGCAGAGGTACTCAAGTGGCTGGAGAGTTTGTTTGCCGCGGGTGATCCCAGATTTATTTTCCTACGTCGCACAGCATACAGTAACGCCTATCTGGCATTGGGGATGCTGAGCGATCAAGCTGGACGTTGGACTGCTGCTCGCCGCTACCTCTTCCGTGCAGTTAGGGGCAATTTGCGTCTTTTGAATTCTGCCACGATTGTCCGGCGCTTGCTAAAGTTGTGCATTGGATATAGGGTATTCAAAACTCTTAGAAGAGATCAGTGACCTGAACGTGTTTTGCTAGACTTTCTATGCCTACAAAGGCATTCGTTTAGAATGTAAGTGAATAATTCCACTTCAAGGTTGAAGATATGCGTTTACTATTTCTCTCGAATCTTTATCCCCCTTTTGACATAGGTGGCTATGAGCAATGGTGTCAAGAGATGGCGGTCTGTCTGCGACAGCGAGGGCACACCGTTCACGTCCTGACTAGCCGTTATGGGGTGAATGGCGTTTCTCGTTCTGAGCAAGATATCACGCGTACATTGTATCTTCAAGCTGATGTCTTTCACT
>JAFGSL010000031.1 GCA_016934645.1 Anaerolineae bacterium | reverse complement strand
GCGCCAACGCACCACCATGCCTAATTGCGAAAGGGTGAACGAAAGAAAAACCCCCAACGCATACAGCGGTATCAAGCGCGTCGTTTTTCCTCCGAAGAGGATGACCAGCAGCGAAGACAGCCCGGCCAGAACGATGATCCCATTCGAGAAAGCCAGCCGGTCACCCAGGTGGGCGAACTGATGCGGCATGTAGCGGTCGCGTGCCAGGAGCGAGGCGAGTCGGGGAAAGTCGGCGAAACTTGTGTTGGCAGCCAGCACCAAGATCAAAGCGGTGGCGATCTGAAGCACATAGTAAAAAAGCGTATTGCTACCGAATATGGCGCGTCCCAGTTGAGAAATCAAGGTTTCGTGTGTTATCTCGTCGGGCACAACGCCAAATTCACGCGCCAGGAAAGTGACACCTAAGAACAGGGTGATGAGCAAACCTGCCATCGCCGCGAGCGTCGTCGCCGCATTCTTGGCTTCCGGCGGTTTGAAAGCCGGCACGCCATTGCTGATCGCTTCCACACCGGTCAACGCAGCACAACCGCTCGAAAACGCGCGTAAGATCAGGAAAAGTGTCAGGGGATGGGCAACCGGATACGTCATCTGCGGAGGCGCCGGAGCAGGCATCCCCGCCACTATCCATTTGTAAATCCCGGTGACGATCATCGCTGTGACGACAACCAGGAAAATATAGGTGGGAATCGAAAAAATGGTTCCGGATTCACGCACACCACGCAGATTCAGAACCATCATCAATCCGATAAAGGCCAGACCGAGCAATACCCGATGCGGATAGAGCGCCGGAACCATCGAGGTCAGCGCAGCGACGCCTGCCGAGATGCTCACGGAAACCGTCAGCACATAATCGGTCAGTAACGAAGCCGCCGCGACCAGGCCGGGAAGCTGTCCCAGGTTATCATGACTAACAATGTAGGACCCGCCGCCATTGGGATAGGCATGGATGGTCTGGTGATACGAAGAAGCCACAACGGCCAAGAGGATGGCAATGACGATTGCCAAAGGCCAGGCAAAGTGAGCGGCAGCACTGCCGGCGAGAACCAGGATCAGCATCATCTCCTCGGTGGCATAGGCCGTCGAAGACAACGCGTCCGAAGCAAAAACGGCCAGCGCCTTAATCTTTGTCAGCCGCTCATGAACCAGTTGTGATGTAGAAAGTGGATCGCCAAACAGCAAACGCCGCAGGCTCAATCCCCTTTGTTCGTGATGTACCGTCATTGCTCAACCGTCCTCTCGCTAAAACAACAATGCTCACTGCCCTATTCCTGAGGGCAGTGAGCCGGAAAAGTCTACGCAGCGGGATTACTTATTTCCCTTCGCCAGCCCGCTCCCCACGAGATAGCTGTAGCTCTTCGCCACAGCCTCCATCATGTCCCCCGCACAACGGTCGATTTCGACGATGAGCCATTCGGTGTGTGGCTTCCCGGCCTCGACGATAGCAGGAAAATCCATCACCCCGTCGCCAACGGCGGTCATCGGCTCGCTCTTGACGCAAGGCCCGTCTTTGATGTGCAGCAGTGCCGCACGCTTCCCATACAGTTTGACAATCTCCGCCGGATTCACACCAGCGGTGTTGACCCAGTAGGTATCAACCTGCAAGAGGATGTCCGGGTCCAAGGTCTCCAGCATCACTTCGTAAACGTAGCGGCCTTCCACCTGGATGTACTCCCACCAGTGATTGTGGATGCCAAACGCCATCCCGTTTTCTTTGGCCACAGCGTTGGCTTCGTTGAAAAGGTTGCAGGTGGCCTTGATTTTGTCCAGCGTATCGAAATCTGCCGGCCCCTTGCCCGTCACGATGCGTGTGCTGCCGATGGCGTGCATCGTATCCAGGACCTCGTTCTTCTGGTCACCCAGGGGCAAAGCGACGTGCGCGCTGGGAACCTGCAACCCCAGCTCCTTAAACAGCTTGCCAGCAGCTTCCGCTGTTGTACCGGGGAAGCCCGCAGGCTCCACCCCTACGTAGCCCATCGCCGCGACTTTGCGGACCGCGGCTTCATAGCCGTTAGCCTGGGCATATTCACGAACAGAATAAAGTTGCAGTGCAATTGGTGATGTCATTTTTTCTCCTTGTGATTAATGAAATGTAAAGTATGGAGTATGAAGTATGAAGTACGGAGTATGGAGTATGGAGTGTGGAGTACGGAATATGGAATGTTTTATCGCCGACGTTCTGTGCTCGCAAGCAAGCCGTTAAGGAGCCGCCCCCACAGTTTCGGCCTGAAGAATTAGTTCTTCGTTAGAAGCGATGTAGTTAAGGTCTTTGATGAGTGAGTAACCTTATAAATGGCAAGTACGAGACGGTGTGCCTCCTGCCACGCGTGGAGCTGCTGAAAGTGCTCGATTTCCCCCATACTCCCTACTCCCTACTCCTTACTCCTTACTCCGTACTCCTTGCTAGAGAACGATTTCACGCCCTTCCACCGCCGAACGATAGCAGGCGTCGATAATGCGCGTTCGGGCCAGACCTTCGCGCCCGTCGAGGGCGCTCCAGTCGCCGCTGCGCAACACATCCACAAAGTGGCGGATGGAGGCCAGGTGACCTTCGCCCTTGCCAAGATGCGGCTGGATGTCGCCGGGTACGCCGGCAACGTCGGTATACAGCGTCAAAGTATCGCCCTGCACGTAGTTGACGACCTTGATCTCCGCGCCGCCCTCCGTCCCGTAAAGCGTGACGCCGAACTCGTCGTTGTTGGCGCGGTAGGTGGCCCAGCTTGTCTCCAGGAGCAGTGCCGCGTTCCCTTCCAGGCGGATAAAGGCGCTCGCCAGGTCTTCGACCTCGTAGCCCGCACCGACCAGTTGCTTCTGCATACTGCCACCACCCCGCCCACGCGGGCCAAGTTCGGCGTAGACCGCTGCACTGATGGCCAACGCCTGCGGTTCGCCCATCAGATAGAGCGCCATATCGAGCATATGGACGCCAAGGTCGATCATCGGGCCACCACCGGCCATAGCCTTCTTGGTGAACCAACTGCCCAGGCCGGGGATGCCGTTACGGCGCAGCCACCAGGCCTT
>JAFGSL010000257.1 GCA_016934645.1 Anaerolineae bacterium | reverse complement strand
TCGAAAATCTACGTTCGTAGTAACCACTTTAGTGGTTCTTTTAACGACTTCAGTCGTTACTACGAGCCAAAATTGTGATCTACTGAGACTATCATATTGACTAAACGACTATAGGACTGATGACGAATGGACTACACCCAACCCTGGTATCACGGTTCACCTTTTGAATTAACAACGCTGCTTACGGGCAGTACGATTACACAACGTCGCGACCTGGCGCGGATTTTTTCGCACAAGCCGGCGATTGTCAGCTTCGAGGATGACGGACGCCTCAAGCACAACGGTACGTTGCCCGGCTATCTCTACGTCATCGACGAGGAAATTTTGCCTGAGGACGTCGAGGCCCATCCCCGCACAACGATGGGGCCGGGCGACGAATGGCTGACCCATCGCGAACTGCGTTTGCGATTGCTGGGCTTGGTGGAGCCGCAACCTGAAGAGTTATTCACCACCGAAGAATTGGAAGATCTGCACCGCCGCATCGCTGCAAGGAGGTCGAATGTTTAGTGAACAGGACTTAGGTATGTTTATGCACGCACTCAGGTTCGCGGCAGATAAGCATCAGAACCAGCGTCGTAAAGGGCGCGATCAACTGCCTTACGTCAATCACCTGATTCGCGTAACTGACACTCTCTGGCGCGTAGGTGAGGTGCGGGATGTCCCCACGCTGCTCGCAGCACTGTTGCACGACACGTTGGAGGACACGGACACCGCCCCCGGTGAGATCGAAGCGCTTTTCGGCGCGGAAGTCCTGTCGTTCGTCCGGGAAGTCACCGATGACAAAACGTTGCCCAAAGCCAGGCGCAAGGAACTGCAAATCGAGCACGCTCCACATCTTTCGGATGAAGCCAGGTTGATCAAGTTAGCGGATAAAATCGATAATGTCCACGATATCAGTCACGATCCGCCGGAGAGTTGGCCGCACGAACGTCAGGTCGCTTATCTGGATTGGGCGGAGGCGGTGGTCGCCGGACTGCGCGGCGTCAATGCTGCGCTCGAAGCCCATTTTGACGGCGTCATGCGCGAAGCGCGTGAGATTCTGGGAGTTTGATTATGCATTATCGTCCACTTGGAAAAACGGGAATCATCGTCTCGGAAGTCGGACTGGGTGGCAATCGCCTGGGGCAGAACTATGCTTCAGACGAACACTGGATTGCTCTCGTGCAGCGGGCTGCCGACCTCGGCGTGACCATCTTCGACACCGCCGAAGCCTACGAGTGGGGCCGCAGCGAGGAAATGCTGGGCCTCGCGCTCGGTAATCGCGCCGATGTGGTGATCGCCACGAAGATGTGTCGTGTCCGCGAGACCGGCGAGGCGGAATATTCGGCGGCGCGGATGATGACGACGGTTGAGGGCAGCCTGCGACGGCTGCGACGCGACGTGATCGACATTTACCAACTCCACAGTCCAAGCCGCGAGCATCTGGAGCGCTTCGACTGGGCCGAGGGCATGGCGCAGCTCAAAGCGCAGGGCAAGATTCGCGTGGCGGCGGTGGCGGTCAACAACGCGGCGGATGGGATCTGGTTGATGGAGCGCGACCTCGTGGAGGGCGATCTCGTGGAGGCGCTGCAAATTACGTACAACATCTTCAACACCGAGGCGGAGGCACGCCTGTTTGCACTGGCAGAAGAGAAGGGCGTGGGCCTGCTCTGCCGGATGCCGCTCGCGCGGGGTGTGCTGACCGGCAAATTCCACCCAGGCCAAGAGGTTGCCAGCGACCATCGCGCCACCCTCGACGGCGACCGGATGTGGGAGAATGTACGCCGGGCGGAAAGCCTGCGGCCCATCGCCGAAACCTACGAGGGCGGAATGACGCGGCTGGCGCAGCACTTCAGCCTGACGCCGCGTGCGATATCGGCGATCATCCCCGGCGCGCGGACGTTTGCCCAGCTTGAGGAGAACGTTGCCGCGTCCAATGGGGTGGGGTTAGCAGAGGCGGTCCGTGCCGAGATTGAACGCGTGCGATCTGAATGGTAGTGTTTTTGTAAAAAGAAAAGCCGGAAAACCCCTCCGTTTCCCGGCTTTGTGTTGATGATAGTCTACAAGAAGAGACCGATTAGGTTCTTCACCATAGGCTTCAACCAATTGAAGTTGATGTTGTAGAGAACAATTGGCTCTCGCCTCCGCTCGTTTCGCCGCTCCTCGGCGATGACTTGTGCTAACTGATATGTGGCAATCCACGTTTCCATCGTTTACCTCCTTTTGCTGGATACTCTTTGAAAGACTGATCCAACGACAGGAGCGCGCCAACAAAAAAGGACGCCCCGCAGTTGGGTGTCCTTCTTTAACGCCTACGAGGTTAGCTGTCGGGCTTGGGTCAAAGAAGATGACCCATCATCGGGCTGTGACCAGCCTGATGATTCGCCCCGGTTCTGGTTCCCCCGTTCTGCACAGTCAAACTGCGCACATTCGGCGAGTATCTTATTCCTTTGTTAAACAACAAACGCACTGGTTATGTTACGTACGAAGTTTCTTAACCAACTCCGGTCAAAAGACGTACTCTTGACCGGTTCCTTCCTGAGCTGGCGCACGCGTTCCTCAGCCTCAAGTTTAGCTACGTAATTCAAGAAAAGCCAATTTCCCATTGCATACCTCCTTTTGTTAGATACCCTCTGAAAGACAATATCCAACTACAGGAGCGCGCCAACAAAAAAGGACGCCCTGTAGATGGGTGTCCTTCTTTAACGCCTACGAGGTTAGCTGTCGGGCTTGGGTCAAAGAAGCTGACCCATCATCGGACTATGACTGGTTCGCTAGTCATAGCGCAATGATTCGCCCCGGTTCTGGTTCCCCCGTTCTGCACAGTCAAACTGTGCACATTCGGCGAGTATCTTATGCCTTTGTTAAACAACATGCGTGTGTCTAACGTTCAACTACAATCACAATTATACATGGTTCTCCATAAAATACAAGCCCTGTTTCGTTAACGTTTCATTAAATCCGGCGCGGTGAATTGTTAACCTACCTAACAAAGTTAGTATCATTTCAATAAAGGGGGGGGAGAAGCGGGGGTTTGGGGGCGGGCGCAGCCCGCCCCCCCATCCCCACCCCCAGATTTTTGAGAAGATACCAAAGTTAGCTATTTTTGGGGGAGCATAGTAAAATAGCGTTGAATCTTTCCGCAGGAGTGTGCTTTATGATAGAAACGCGTGTGGTTTACCTCGAACCGGGCAAAATGACGATTAAGGCGATTCCGCTGCCCGACCTCAAGCCCAATCAGGTATTGGTCAAAACACACCAGGCGTCGGTCTGCGGCTCGGAGCGTTATTACTACCGGGGGATCAACGTCCGCCCGCAAGATGAGGCCAAGGGCGGCCCGGAGTTCCAACTGGGTGGGCATCGTAAGAAAGACGGTCCGGCGCACGCTTACCCGATGGGACCGCTCGGTCACGAAGGCGGTGGCACGATCGCCGAAATGGGCAGCGCGGTAGAGCAATATTTGGGCGGCGGCGAGGTCAAGGTGGGCGACCGCGTGGGCAGTTTGATCTACCCGACGTACACTGATTACTGGGTGACCGACATCGCGCACGTCCAACCGATCCCGGAGGGCGTTTCCTTCGAGGTCGGTTGCCTGTACGAACCGCTTGGCTGCGCGGCCTGGGCGGCGATGCACATGGGCGTCAAGTTGGGCGACACCGTCGCGGTGAACGGCGTAGGATTCGCGGGTAACATTATGCTGCAAGGCGCACTCAAGTCCGGCGCGTCGTTGGTGATCGCAGTGGACGTGGTGCAGAGCAAGCTCGACGCCGCCAAACAATTGGGCGCGCACGTCGTCATCAACGCCGCCGAAGAGGACCCCGTGGCGGTGGTCGACGATCTGACCCACGGTGAGGGCGTGGACGTAGCGGCGGAAGCGGTGGGCGGCACAGGCGTCGGCATTGTGCAGACACTCGCGATGGTGCGGCACAACGGCATTATGGCGCTCTACGGCGACAACTACGCGCCGGTCACTGAGTTCTGCTTCCACCGTTTCCACGAAGACGGATTGGAAATCCGCAACCTCAACGCCGTCCACTATACTAAACTACGCTCGGTGGAAAACATGCGCGAAGCGTACCGGGTGGTGCAGCGGGGTGTCTTCAATTTGGATGTGATCTTCGAGAACTCTGTCACGTACCGGCTGGATGAGATCGACGAGGTTTTTGCGCGGGAAGCTGAGACTTTGGATACGCAAGGGTCGTTGAAGACGATCATCATCCCTTGAGAGCTTTTGACTTTCGAATATTTCGAATAAGGAGAGTTTACTATGGCTTTGACGATTGAATGGAAAGATCGGATTTACCACTGGTATGAGGAGCTGCCGCGCCATTTCTATCACCCACTCGGCACTATGGCTCTGGAGGGCTTTGTCACGCTGGAACAATTGACGCCTGCAGAGGCTGCTGCCCGCGATTTCCTTCCCACGCCGCCAGGTGTGGCCTGGGGGGCGAAGTGGGAATATGGCTGGTTCAAGGGTAGCTTCGTTTTGCCCGATGCGGCTGCCGGACAGCGCATTGTTTTGGCGGTAGACGTCGGTGCAGAGAGCATCGTTTTCGTGAACGGCGTTGCCGCCGGTGCGCGCGATCGCCAACACAGCGAGATCACGCTGGCGCTGGAGGGTGTCCCCGGAACACGTTACGATGTACTCGTCGAGGGTTATGCCGGGCACGGGCCGCGCAACAGCCACGCCGGGCCAACGCCGCCTGACCGCGAGACCGTCCCCGAACCTGGCCCGACCCAGGCCGTCGTCGGCCAGACGACGTTCGGCGTGTGGCAGGAGGAGGTCTACCAACTGTGGGTGGATGTGATGACGCTCTGGCAACT
>JAFGSL010000030.1 GCA_016934645.1 Anaerolineae bacterium | reverse complement strand
TGCAAGTGTGGCAGCGGGATAGTTTTGGCCGCTGGCTCCACGTCCGGCAGTATCTGCTCTTCAAGTTCGACGATAGGTGCGGCGGTTTCCTTTGTGTCTGCCAGAGGCGCACTTTCCGGTGTCTCCGGTTGTGGCGCGATCGGCTCAGGCGCTTCGACAGGTTCTTCAACGATGGCCAACTCACTCACCTCTGCCTCAAGCATTTCTACCTCAGGTGCTGTTTTTTCAGATACAGGGGCGAACCGTCCCAGCCGGGCCAGAACGATTGGGCGGATGGCCTGGAGTTCACGCTGTATTGTCTCTCCGGCATCCTCGCGCTGCGCGCAGGCGTCGCAGAATGCGAGGGTTGCGTTCCAATCCTGCTGTTCGAGCGCCTGCCACGCCGTATGGAGGAGGCTACCCCACTCGACGACAGGACTTTCCGTCAACTGTGCCTCGGCAGCCTCTCGCCACGTCACCGCAATCTCACCGGCGAGCGGGTAATAGATGCGCAGTGCTGCGAGGAAGGTGGTTACGCCTTGTTGGATGGTCTCTGCGTCCTTGAGCATTAGCCCGTGGTAGAGCGCCTCGAGTCTGTCGGTGCGCCAGCGCGCGTCGCGGTACAGCGAGAGACAACCGGCGACGGCGGTGTCGCCGTTCTCAGTCCTGCTGTTCTCGGCGTTGTGCTGCTGATAATAGGCGTGAAGCCGCGTATGAGCGGTCTGCACGAGCGCAGGCGCTTGCTGCTGCGCGAAGTCGAGCAGACGGCGGCGCAGTTCCGGGTGATAATGCGTGTATCCCGGCGATGCCACAGCGAGCGGCGAAGCCAGCAGCCATGTGCTCAGGTCAGGATCGGCGCTATCCGTTGCCGTGTGGATGATGTCCGCATCCAGGCGGCGCGCGACGGCGCACTGGAGGACGGCCTCACGGCGTTGCGCAGGGTCGAGCCACTTGAGATAGCGATCCACCGGCGTGAGTGCCAGGTCGCCGGCGCGCCCGCCTTCGGCGCTCGCCAGCAGTCGCGCCAACGCCGGCAGCCCGGCGGAGAACGTCACGATGTCGGCCACGCGGTCGGCATCGGCGACGCCAGTGGCAGCGAGATAGGCGCGGGTCTCGTCCTCGGTGAACGGCGGGAGCGTGAAGGTCGCCGTCACCGGGCGGAAGGCCGTCCACGTCTTATCGAGAGGCTGTGTACCTGCCAGGATGAGCCAGATGTTGGCGCGCATCTCATAACGGGTGAGTAAGCCTTGCAGCCATGCCTGCAGGTGCGAGCCAAGTTGCTCCCAATCATCGAATCCCACGACAATAGCGCGCACGGTCGCCCAGGCATTCATGTCTTTGACGAATATCTGCGTCAGCGTTTCGACCGGCGTTTTCACCAGCGCGATCTTAGCCGGGTTGCCGAAACGCTCGAATAGATACTTATTCCACGCCTCGGTCTGCATCTCCTGCGCTTCAGCCACGTCGCCGAGCAGATCGAAGACCCCGCCCGGCGTGTTAAAATCCTCGGCGACCATACGTGTGCAGGCTGTGTATTCCTCGTAGCGTTCCTCGAAGGCCGAGAATGGCGTCCCCGCCTCGGCGAACTGCTGCGCCAACCGGAGCATCGTCTGTAGAATGGTCTGTTCACAGACGGCAGTGGCCTGCGTCGCATCGACCTGCACCGTCACAGCGTTGTGTTCTTCTGCGATAGCGCAAAATTGTGTCAGTAGCGCGCTCTTGCCCACGCCGTCCGGCCCGAGCAAGGCGAAAATCAGATAAGCGGGCACTTGATACAAGAAGTTCAGGCGGAATAGCTCTTGCTCGCGTTCTCGCCCGATAAAGAGCGAGCCGTGGCGTTGCTCCATAAGTTTTTGCCAGGTGGTGGCTCTCCCAATCATACGTCCTCCTCTGTCGTCTGATAGTCATCGTCGGGTAGTCATTCTGAACCGCTTACATCGGGCCAATGTCAGCCTCTCCGTGGGACTCCCCGGCGGCTATGAGCTTCAATTGTCCCCCTAGTGTATCCTGATTGGAAAAACGGGCAACTGACGTCCAGACCTTTACCATAAGCGGTTTGCAAATTTTTCTTATTGCACTAAAGTATAGGGAGTGCTGAGTGGGGATTGGGCTGTTCAAACCTTAGTCTACAATCCATCATGTTGAACTTATGATTCTAGTAGAGGAGCTGCGATGAAATCTAAGACCACATCACAAAAGGCGATTTATGCTGATCCCGCTCAACCCACCTCGGTGCGGGTGGCCGATTTGATCTCGCGGATGACGCTGCCCGAGAAGGTCTCACAGATGTTGCACGAGACGCCGGCGATTGAGCGTCTGGGCATACCATCATACAACTGGTGGAACGAGTGTCTTCACGGCGTAGGGCGGGCCGGCATCGCGACGGTCTTCCCGCAGGCCATCGGTATGGCGGCAACGTGGAATGTCGATCTGCTGCACGAAGTTGCCGTGGCGATCTCCGACGAGGCGCGCGCCAAGCATCATGCTGCGTTGGGGGAAGACGGCAGCTCCGCGCAGTATTATGGCCTCACCTTCTGGACGCCGAACATTAACATCTTCCGCGATCCGCGTTGGGGCCGGGGACAGGAAACTTATGGCGAGGACCCTTATCTCACCTCGCGGATGGGTGTGACGTTCATTAAAGGCTTGCAGGGCGATGATCCGAAATACCTCAAGCTCGCGGCGACGGCCAAACACTACGCCGTCCACAGCGGACCGGAGAGCGAGCGGCATCACTTCGATGCGATTGTGGATGCGCGTGATTTGCGCGAAACGTACTTGCCCGCGTTCGAGGCGGCGGTCCGTGAAGCCAAAGTTGCCTCGGTGATGGGGGCGTATAACCGCACCAACGGCGAGCCGTGCTGCGCCAGCCCCACGCTGTTGCAGAAGATTCTCCGCGAGGAGTGGGAGTTCGGCGGTCCCGATGGGGTGGATGGGCACATCGTTTCGGATTGTTGGGCGATCCGTGACATTTACGCGCATCATCAGGTGGTGAAGACACCTGCCGAGGCGGCAGCGTTGGCCGTGAACATGGGCTGCGACTTGAACTGCGGACATACTTACGGTGCACTGCTGATCGCGTTGGAGCAGGGGATTATCGATGAGGCTGCCATTGATACGGCCTTGACGCGGCTCTTCACGCTGCGCTTCAAGTTAGGGATGTTCGATCCGCCGGAGAAAGTGCCTTATGCGCACATCTCCATCGAAGTGAATGATTCGGCAGCGCACCGCGCACTGGCCCTGCAAACCGCGCGTGAGTCGATCGTGCTGCTCAAAAACGACGGTGTCCTACCCTTGAACAAAGCCGGTCTCAAAACTATCGCCGTTATCGGCCCCAACGCCGACGATGATCTGGTGCTGCTGGGCAACTACTTCGGGCAACCCTCCCGTTCGGTGACGCCGCTGCAAGGCATCCGCGACAAGGTGGGGGAGGGCGTGGAAGTACTCTCCCTGCCCGG
>JAFGSL010000256.1 GCA_016934645.1 Anaerolineae bacterium | reverse complement strand
TATGCGCGAGGTGGTGGAGAAGTTCGACTTCGACAACACCCTGAGCCGCCTGGATGACGCCGGGCTGCTCTACATGGTGATGGAGCGTTTCAACGCCATTGATCTGCACCCCGACCGTGTGCCCAACCAGGAGATGAGCTACATCTTCGAGGAACTCATCCGCAAGTTCAACGAGGCGCTGAACGAGAACCCCGGCGAGCACTTCACGCCCCGCGAGGTTGTGCGGCTGATGGTGCGCCTGCTTTTGGCGCCGGATGTGGAGCGCTTGCAGACGCCGCGTCTGGTGCTCACCGCCTGCGACCCCTGCTGCGGGACGGGTGGTATGGTCATCACGTTCAAGGAAACGGTGCTGGCGAGCAATCCCGGCGCGGACGTGCATCTCTTCGGGCAGGAGGTGAACCCGGAGACCTACGCGATCTGCAAGTCCGACCTGTACATCAAGAGCGCGGACGGACGGGATGCGGAGAACATCGCCTTTGGCAGCACGCTCTCCAACGACCACCACGCCGGCCGGCGCTTCGATTACCAGTTGGCGAATCCGCCCTACGGCAAGGACTGGAAGATGGATCAGGCCGCCGTGGAGCGCGAAGCCGAACGTGGCTACGCGGGACGCTTCGGCGCGGGCACGCCGCGCATCAGCGATGGGCAGTTGCTCTTCTTGCAGCACATGCTCAATCGTATGCAACTCCCCTCGCCCCCTGGGAGAGGGGCTGGGGGTGAGGGCGGCCGCGTCGCTATCGTGATGAACGGCTCGCCGCTGTTCACCGGGGATGCGGGCAGCGGGGAGAGCGAAATCCGCCGCTGGATTCTGGAAAACGACTGGCTAGAAGCCATCATCGCGCTGCCGGAGCAGTTGTTCTACAATACCGGCATCGCCACCTACGTGTGGGTGCTGAGCAATCGCAAAGCCGCACAGCGCAAAGGACGGGTGCAGCTCATCGACGCCAGTAACCTGTGGCGACCGATGCGCAAGAGCCTGGGCGACAAACGCCGTGAGATCGCGGAGGAGCACATCGCGGAAGTGGTGCGCGTGTACAACCTAGGTGCAACGCACTTACGAGCGGCCTCCGATAAGCAAGGTGATACGATTGTCGAAGATGCTTGGGATAAGCAAGGTAATACGCAAGTGCGTTGCACCTCAGATTTCGGCTACCGCAAAGTCACCATCGAACGCCCCTTGCGCCTGAACTTTCATGCCAGCGTGGAACGCATCGCGCGGCTGGAAGATGAGCGTGCCTTCCAGGCCCTCGCGCACTCCCGCAAGCGCGACAAGGCGCAGCGCGACGCCGAGGAAACCGAGGGGCGCACGCTGCAACAGGCCATCCGCGATGCTCTGGCGACGCTGCCCGGCACGCTGTTCAAGGATCGCAAAGCCTTTGAAAGGACGCTGAACCGCGCGCTGAAGCAGGCCGACGTGAAGGTGACGGCGTCCGTGCGCAAGGCGGTGCTCAATGCCCTTTCCGAACAGGATGAAACGGCGGAAATCTGCCGCGACAAGCACGGCCACCCGGAGCCGGACACCGGCCTGCGCGATACGGAGCGCGTGCCGCTGGGCGAGGACGTGGACGCCTACTTCGCCCGCGAGGTGCAGCCCCACGTGCCCGACGCCTGGGTGGACAAGGGCACGCTCGATCCCAAGGACGGCGGCGTAGGCAAGGTGGGCTACGAGATCAACTTCAACCGCTACTTCTACCGCTACGAGCCGCCCCGGCCCCTGGACGAAATTGCCGCCGACCTGCGGACGTTGGAAACAGAGATTGTGGCGCTGTTGGGCGAGGTGACGGGTGGGTAAGCCAGGAGGTGCAACGCACTTGCGAACGGCCCATATTGAGCAAGATACCGGCAAATCCGAAACATCTCTGCCCACGTCAGATAATGCGGAAGTGCGTTGCACCTGCACCTTGCCGCGCTGGCCTGCGTATCCTGCGTACAAGGACTCCGGCGTGCCGTGGTTGGGGGAGATTCCGGCGGATTGGGAAGTACGCAAGCTCAAATACGCATCAGATATTAACAGTGAAGCGCTGCCTGAAGATACTTCCCCTGACTTAACTTTGCAGTATGTCGATATTGGAAATGTTGACTCAAATGGCAATATCCTCGATGTTCAAGAAATGCAGTTTGAAAATGCCCCTTCTCGTGCCCGTCGTAAAGTTCGGGGTGGTGATACTATTATCTCCACAGTTCGCACATATTTGAAAGCCATTGCCTATATTGATACGCCTTCTGATAACTTGATTGTATCGACAGGTTTTGCTGTTTTGAGACCTACTTCTGAACTTGAGCCAAAGTTCCTATGGCGACTGGTGCAATCACAGGGCTTTGTTGACACTGTTGTAGCACATTCAGAAGGCATTGGGTATCCCGCTATTGCTCCGACAAAGTTGGCGGAATTGCCGGTTTGGATACCATCTCCCCCCGAGCAACGCGCCATCGCCGCGTTCCTGGATCGGGAGACGGCAAAGCTAGACACGCTGACGCGTAAATTCGAGCGCCTCATCGAGGTGGTGCAGGAGCAGCGCGCCGCCCTCATCAGCCACGCCGTCACAAAGGGGATACCCGCGCAAGGTGCAACGCACTTACGAACGGCTGCTGTTGAACAAGATGCGTGTGCATCCGAGGCCACCTGGTCCACGAGAGGTAATACGGAAGTGCGTTGCACCTGCTACAAGGATTCGGGGATTCCCTCGTTGGGGGAGATTCCGGCGCATTGGGAAGTGAAGCAAGTCCGTTATATTGCGGAGTCACTTCAAACCGGTCCCTTCGGAAGTCAGTTGCACTCGTCAGACTATGTTACTTCAGGCACACCGGTCATCAATCCATCACATATGATTGATGGGCGTATTGAACCTGATTGGGATGTTGCCATTGATGATGCTACTCTCGAACGCCTAGCACGTCATCAATTGCGCGCTGGCGATATAGTCTTTGCGCGCCGTGGAGAATTGGGACGTTGCGCTTTGGTGACGAACGCAGAAGAAGGTTGGCTTTGCGGAACAGGCAGTTTACGTATGCGCCCGCTGCCAGAAGTGGTGGATTCCGAGTACCTGAATACAGTCTTGTCCACCAAAGGTGTTGCTGAGTGGCTACTATTACAATCTGTTGGTTCCACTATGGACAATTTGAATACATCGATCTTGGCACGCCTGCCATTACCTATTCCGCCTCTCCCCGAACAACGCGCCATCGCCGCCCACCTCGACCGCGAGACTGCAAAGCTGGACGCCCTCATCGCCAAAACCCGCGAGGCCATCGCGCGGCTGGCGGAGTATCGCACCGCCCTCATCTCAGCAGCGGTCACGGGGAAGATTGACGTAAGGGGTGCTGTGTAGGTGCAACGCACTTACGAACGGCATTTGAGAACCAGGCGCCTGGGAATATCGAGTTACAGTGTTGACAAGGTACATCGTAAGTGCGTTGCACCTAACAGGCGTTTGAGAACCAGGCGCCTGGGAATGCCAAGTTACAGTGTTGCAAGGTACATCGTAAGTGCGTTGCACCTTAGCGGAGGAGCAAAATGCCCAAACGCCCACAATACCAACAAGGTCACATCTACCATATCTACAATCGCGGTGCGCACCGGGAGCCGATTTTTCAGGAAGAGACGAATTATCTCTTTGTGCTCAACAAGATGCGGCTCTATTGCCGGCAACTCAAACTGACACTCATTGCTTATTGCCTGATGCCCAACCACTACCACTTCCTCATCCGGCAGGATGGAGAACAACCGGCAGGGCTGTTACCACAACGTGTTTTCAACAGCTACACCAAAGCTTACAATAAACGGTACGGGCACAGCGGTACGTTATTCGAAGACAATTACAAAGTGATGCACGTTGACGATGAACCACATCTTTTGAATTTATGCCGCTATATTCACGCCAACCCCGTCAAAGGTGGTGTGGTGGACAATATCGAGGACTGGCCTTATTCTAACTATCTGGATTGGATTGGGGTGCGCAATGGTCAACTCGTGGATCGCGAGTTTATAGGTATCTACTTTGAATCGCCTGAAGCGTACCGGGCGTTTGTAGGTGCAACGCACTTAGACGATACCTTGTCCTTAAGGTTTTTAGGATAACAACGCATCTTGTATACCAGCACCGCTCGTAAGTGCGTTGCACCTGGCACCTGGGAGGAATTATGCCCGACGTAACCGAAAAGAACTTTGAGTCCACCATCGAGTGTGTCCTGCTGGCCGGTGGGCCGGATGCCTGCCCCGGCGTGTGCAGCGTCGTGCGCGAGTCGGCCACGCCCTACGGAGATTTGGCTTCCGGTGGCTATCGCCGCCGCACCGCCGGCGACTACGACGAAGACTTGTGCCTCATCCCCGATGACGTGATCGCTTTCGTCCAGGCTACCCAGCCGAAAGCATGGGAACGGCTCAAGAAACAGTACCGCGAGGGCACGCGCGAGCACTTCGTCAAGTACCTGGCGCAGCAGATCGCCAAACGCGGCGCGCTGGATGTGCTGCGCAAGGGCATCAAGGATCGCGGCGCGAAGTTCCGCCTGGTTTACTTCCGCCCACCCAGCACGCTCAATCCCACCTTGCAGCAGCAGTACCGGCACAACATCTTCACCATCGTCCGCCAACTCACCTACAGCGTCAAGGATAAAGGCCAGACCCACCGCAAGAGCCTGGATATGGGGTTGTTCCTCAACGGCATCCCCCTCTTCACGGTGGAACTCAAGAATCCACTCACCGGGCAGAGCTATCACGACGCGGTCCGCCAGTACAAGACCACGCGCAGTGATCCACAGGAGCCGTTGCTGGCCTTCGGGCGCTGCCTGGCGCACTTCGCCGTGGACCCGGACGAGGTGTTGTTCACCACGCATCTGTGCGGGGAGGAGACCGTCTTCTTCCCCTTCAACCAGGGGCGCAACGGCGGATCGGGCAACCCCATCCCCGCGCGCTCATCGGGGCGCTTCGCTACCGCTTATCTTTGGGAACAGACCTGGGCGTGCGATAGTGTCCTGGACCTACTGGAACACTTCATCCACATCGTGCCCGTCACGGACGACGCCGCTTCGCTAACCGGGAATCCCACCGGCGAGGAAATCCTGGTCTTCCCCCGCTACCATCAACTCGACGCCGTGCGCCGTCTGTTGGCGGATGCCCGCGATCAGGGCACGGGCCACCGTTATCTCATCCAGCACAGCGCGGGCAGCGGCAAGACCTTCACCATCGCATGGCTCACGCACCAGCTTGCCACGCTGCACGATGCGGCTGACCAAGCCGTCTTCGACTCCGTCGTCGTCATCACCGACCGGCGTGTCCTGGATCGTCAGTTGCAGCGCCACGTCGGCGATTTCGAGCAAGTGCCCGGCCTGGTGGAGAACATCGACCACACCTCGCGCCAGCTCAGGAAAGCGTTGGAAGACGGCAAGCGCATCATCGTCACCACCTTGCAGAAGTTCCCCGTCATTTCCGAGGAGATCAAAGCGCTGCCGGGCCAGCGCTTTGCCATCGTCATCGATGAAGCACACTCCTCGCAGTCGGGCGAACAGAGCCGCCACCTCAAGGCCGTGCTGTCTGCCGGGAGCCTGGAAGAGGCCGCCGCTGAGGAGTCCGTCGAGGGCGAGGATTGGGAAGATGAAGTGGTCAAGGTGATGCTCTCGCGGGGGCAACTGCCCAACATCAGCTCCTTCGCCTTCACCGCCACGCCCAAACCCCGCACGCTGGAACTCTTCGGTACCCCGCAGCCCAATGGCAACTTCCTCCCTTTTAGTCTTTACTCGATGCGCCAGGCGATTCAAGAGGGCTTCATTATGGATGTGCTGGAGAACTACACGACCTATCGCGCCTACTGGCATCTGCTGAAGAAAGCCGAGGACGATCCCAAGTACGAGCGCAAGAAGGCCACCGCGCTGCTGCGTAACTACGTCGAACTGCACGAGCACGCCGTGGAGCAGAAGGTCGCCACAATGGTCGAACACTTCCACGCGCAGGTGGCGTATCATATCCGCGGCGAAGCGAAAGCGATGATCGTCACCCGCTCGCGGTTGCACGCCGTGCGCTACAAACTGGCGCTGGACCGCTATCTGCGCGAGCGGGGTTACCCGTACCGTTCCCTGGTCGCCTTCTCCGGCACCGTCACCGATCCCGATTCCGGTATCCGCTACACCGAGGCGGGGATGAACGGCGTATCCGAAAGCCAGACGGCGGAAACCTTCAAACGCGCCGAGATGCGCTTCCTGGTGGTCGCCAACAAGTTCCAGACCGGATTCGACCAGCCCTGGCTCACAGCGATGTACGTGGACAAGATGCTGGGCGGCGTCAATGCCGTGCAGACCCTCTCACGCCTCAACCGGCCCCACGCGAACAAGCGTACGACCTACGTGCTGGACTTCGCCAACGAAGCTGAAGCCATCGAGGCCGCCTTCGCCGACTACTACGAGACCACGCTCCTCACCGCTGCCACCGATCCCAATCTGCTGTACGAGCTGGAGCGCAAACTGGCGGATGCGCACATCTACACGCCGGATGAAGTCAACCGGCTGGCGGCGCTATGGTACGCGGAGGGCGAGTTGCCCGAGGCACAGCGCCACGCCCACATCCACAACGCCCTGCAACCGGCGGTCGATCGATTCAATACTGCCGCCGAGGACGTCCAGGAGGCCTTTCGCGGCACGCTCAAGGATTACGTGCGGCTGTACAGCTTCCTGGCGCAGCTCATCACCTTTGTGGATGTAGACCTGGAAAAGCTCTACCGCTTTGGGCGGTTCTTGCTCAAGCGGCTGCCCTGGGAACGCGATCCCCTGCCGATGGACGTACTGGATGCGGTGGACCTCGACACCTACCAACTGCGCCGCACCCACAACGGTGGCATTGCCCTGGAACGGGGTGAGGGCGGCTACCTGGACCCGCAAGGTGAAAAGGGTGCGCACCATCATCCAGAAGACGAACTGCTACCCCTCTCGCAAATCCTGACGCTGCTCAACGAGTACGCCAACAAGGATATCCCGGAGAAGGAGGGCGTGCAGTTCATCAGCGATCTCCAGGCGCGGCTGGCGGAAGACGAGAGCCTGGCACAGACCGTGCAGATCAACCCTGCCGACAAAGCCCGCCTCACCTTCGACCACGTCATCAGCGACCGTATCCAGGATATGGTGGACGTGAGCTTCAAGTTCTACAAGCTGCTCAACGACGACCCTGACTTCGCCACCTTCTTCCAGGAAGTGATGTTCAAGGAGTACGTGAAGATGCAGCAGGGACAGAGTGCAACTGGGTAGGATCAAGGAAACCGTGCGATGAGTATTCCACCTGATTTGACCCATCGGCTACGTGTTACGTTGCTGCGCTGCGAGCCGTTCAGCAGCAACGACGCGCTCGAAGCCATCTTCGTGGATGCTCGGATCAACCAATGGGCCGCCGATCTCCCCGAAGCGACCAGCGAGGACAGATCCATGCCGTTTTCTTGACTTCGGTGTAATCGGTGAGAATAACATTTGAAGCATTTGTCGTATTCACGCAATACTTTGTCTCAATAAGTGAAGGAGGATAGCACAATGTCAAAGCCACCAGATGCGAGTGTAGCAGCCATCATCACGCTGCAAGATGCGTGTGGTACCAAGGTCTTGTTGACGATGCGGAATCATGAACCATTTAAGGGATACTGGTGCCTTCCCGGCGGGCATGTTGAGGCCAACGAACCTATCGAAGACGCGATTCGTCGAGAGGTGAAGGAAGAGACGGGCTTGGATTTCACATGCACCTACTTCCGAAGTTTCGATGAAATCCTCCCAGACATAAATCACCATACGGTTGTCAATGTGTTTATGGGTTCAGGTCAGGGCAAGCTTGTCGCTCAAGAAGAAGAAGTGCTGGATATGAAGTGGTTTCCCCTAAATGAAGCTTGCTTGCTCCCATTAGCATTTACCCACAACCAAGCTCTGCTTGCCTATGCAGCGGTCAATCCCGATAAAGAAGGGCTTCTGGTTCAATACGATGCTTTGAGAGCCGAAGTTCTGCATCGTATGGATAAGCGACAGGAGTTATTGACCTTGACCATTGCCGGGGCCGCTGCTTTTACCGCTGTTGTCACTGGAGAGATTGTCGTGCCCATTGTCTTGCTCCTGTATCCATTTCTGGCACTCTGCGCTGCCATTGCTTGGAGTCACCACGATGTACGCATTGGGGAAATTGGTGCCTATATCAGAGAGCACATCGAGCCGTATTTCTCCGGATTGAGATGGGAACGTCATATACGGTCTTTGTACGAAGCCAATGCACCCAGTAAGAGAGTCGCAGAATATGCCAGTCTCGGCATCTTCGTGGGGACGGAAGCCGCAGCGGTGTTGTTGGCGTTATGCTATCAGTTCCTCGACCTGGCTGCGACAACTCCCCCCGATGACACGGTCTATCTGATTTTCTTCGCAATACTCGCATTTCTTGATGTTGTAGTGGGAGGATATACATATCGATTCATACGAGAACGCCGTAATCGGTACTTCCCAAAACGTGGACGACAATCAGCCTCCAAGTCTTAGAATCTTGCTGTGCAGGAGTGATCTTTCTTGAGCATTCCACCTGATCTATACAATCGCCTTCACACCACACTGCTGCGCTGCGCCCCTTTCGCCAGCGATCAGGCACTAGCAGCCGTCTTTGTGGACGAACGCATCAGCCAGTGGGCCGCTGATTTACCGGAGGCGACTAGCAAGGGCGAACGGGTGCGCGCTATCCTCAAGTACCTGGTCGACAAGCGCAATACGGCGGGTGAAAATGCCCTGGTGCTGTTCCTACACGTGCTCTACGAACCGCTTGCCCCGACTGATGCGCTTCGGCAGGAACTTGCGGTGCTGGCCGACGAACTAGAGCAGTACGCCCCGACACCTGATACCCCTCAATGGGATGCCGCCCTTGACCGTTACCGCGAATGGGTGAAGCGTACCTATGGCACAATGCGCGTCCTGGGCAAGCAGGAGCCGGTGTCAGTGGAAGGCATCTACACCGACGTCTATATGCTGAAAAAGCCAGCAGCCTCGCGTTACCTTGATCCACAAGGAGAATCAAATGCTACACACGGAGAACGCCAGGATGGACTAAGGCTAGTGATGCAGCCAGAAAATGACCGCCTTGTCATTTTGGGACAGCCTGGCGCAGGGAAGACGACGTTCCTCAAACATATCACCCTACAAGCGGCGGAAGGCCAACTTGGTGACTATGTACCGGTCCTGGTTTACCTGCGAGAATGGGCTGGCGGCGAGTTAATGGAGTTCCTCATTAGGCCTCTTACCAATAGCAGCATTGCCGATCCACCGGCGCTATATTGAATTCTAGCGGAGGTCTACGATGAAGTTGTCATTATCCTGGATATGGATCGCGTTGTTGAGTTTGGTGGGGAGCCTTCACACCCCATCCTTTCAAATCGCCGTGGGACTCATCGATTTCTATGCCGAAGCCGGAACGGGTACAATTACGGTGTATTGGGAGACCGCCAGTGAAACAGATAACCTGGGTTTCCGCCTATGGCGCAGTCAAGAGCTGAATGGCAGCTATGTAGACGTCTCTGGCTTCATCGCATCGTTGGATGAAGGTGCAGGCGCGTTCTACGAATTTGAGGATACCGACGTGATTCTGGGTGTCACCTACTACTACAAGCTGCAAGACATACCGGCTGATGGTTCATCCAGTTCATTTACCGACCCCATTAGTGTGACGATTCCACTGCCCGTAATCGCAACACCTACGCAGATACCCACACGAACACCTACACCCCCTGGCGTCAACTGTGTGGCAGCCGCGAGATTGCGCAGTACATCCTACACCGCTCCGATTACGATAAACCTCCCACAGGCTCCTGCTGCCGCAGAAGTCGAACCAAATGACGAGTTTACGGATGCAAACACGTTCGTTATTCCCGGCTTTATGACCGGTGCAATCAGTCCCTTTGGCGACGAAGATTACTTCAGAATAGCCACAACTTCGGCACAAGTTTACACCATCAGCCTCACCCGCACAGATATACAAGAACGCCGTATCGATGTTTACACAAATGCCTACATCTGGGTAACGAGCGCCGAGACGAACCCAGCTGACCCTACAGTGAGCCTCTCTTTCCTGGCGCAGACCACGCTCTACTACATTCGCGTGAGCGCGCCGTACAACGACTCCACTGCCGGGCCGACAGATTACAGAATCGATATAGGGCCGCCGACCGCACCACCGACCAACACCCCCACGCCCACTTCAACGCCTACCAGTACCCCGACACCAACTGCAACGCCGTGGCCAACCCCCTTCCCCTGGCCTCCTGACGTTCACTTCGAAAGCGAACCCAACGACATTACTGAGACCGCTAACTCTCTTCCGGTGCCCGGCAAGATTGTAGGCGCTATCACGAACTTATACGACGCGGATTGCTTTTCCATCGATGTTGCCAGTACGCTCATCGGTGCGCAATATCGCCTTAGCTTGAGGGATTACGGACTTACCCGCTGACTCAAAGTCTACGATAACACCGGCTATTACGTTATGGGTAACACCACATCGAGCAACCATGCAGTTGAAATGACCTTGCAGGCAACCAGCCCTCGTTATTACCTTTGCGTATCAGCGGTGACGACTGCCTCGCCTTCTAATACCATCGTGGACTATCTGTTGGAAGTCGATGCCCCTCAACCCGCACCGCTGCCCGTCAGAATATACCTTCCACTCGTGCTGCGTGGCTGGCCACTGCCGCCACCACCGATACTCGTGGGCACAACCGTTCGTTTTAAGGGGGCCTGGTACGACATGCCGTTGGAAGGTGTGGTGACGTGCTCAGAGAACTGCGCCGTGTTGTATAACTACAGCACGCTCTACTACCCACAAGGCACCTTCGTTGTTGTGCTGATGGACGTCACCAATCACGGTTTACGTAGTGATGAGGTAGGACAGCACAACTCGTTCAAAGCGCAGGATAACGTCGGTCGCGTCTTTGATCTAGCGAGTCTGAATGTTCATCAAGCTGCCGAATATACGTATCAGCGTGAAAGTCTATACTATCCCATCCAACCTGGCTTCACTATATCCCTCGTCTTCGTTTTCGACGTTCTCCCACAATCGGAAGATCTACAGTTAGTTGCTGTAGAGCCATGGTGAGTTTTACGTCAGTTCTGGCAAATCCTCAAAATCCCCGACTTCAACCAGGTACATATTTGAGTACGCCGTCAGGTCGGAGGTGTAGAGCACGGCCTTGCCGTCAGGGGTGAAGCGTGGATGGCAGTGCGCGTGCTGGTTGTTGAAGGTGCTGCGGTGGTAGGCCAGGATGCGCGGACCGACGTAGCGCTCGCCATCCCATTTGAAGAGCTGGATGTAGGGCCGCGCCGCGCTTTCGCTGGTAAAGACGAACGCTGCCGTGCCGTCGCCGACGATCAGCTTTTCGTCCAGGCTGTGGAAGTGCGTCGAGTGGAAGGGGAAATGATCCTCCACCCAGTCGCTGTTATCCCACTTGATGTGCCCGAAGACATGCTTGCCCGACTCATCGCGCGGACGCCCGTGATAGCCGATGTGCACGCCATCGGCGAACCAGTATTCGTGGCCGATCGAGTAATCCCCATGCTGCGGGCGGATCTTCCACGTCTCCCCGGTGTGCACGTTGAGGCCCCAGATGCGCTGGTCGATCCAGTTCCACGGACCTTCGTGGCAGAACGTGAGGACGTTGGGCAGTACAGGCGACGTGTTGACGTGGCCCATGTAGCGGCGATCCTCGTGGATGACGTCTATTTTGCCCGTAGCGATCTCGATCCGCACGATCTGCGACAGCGGCTTGAGGTGAAAATACTCGCGGAACCGTGAGTAGGAGAAGGAGATGCGCGGCGTATCCTCCGGCTGGTCCTCCATCAGCATCGTGCAGATGTACTTGCCGTCGGCAGTGGGATTGGCGCGCCCACGGGGCAGCATCGGCGCGGACAGCTCGGCGATAACGCGCTCCTCCAGCGAATCCAGGTCAAGCGCATACAACACATCGTGCCACCAGAAGTAGAGCGCGTTGTTCACCCGGCTCACACAGCCGCCGGGTCGCCCATCACCCTTGAGGTCAGTCATCTGCGTGATCGTACCATCCTCGAAATCATAGCGGAAGAGATTGCTCTGGTTCTCACGATCCGAGGTGAACACCATCGAACGGTTGTCATTAAAAAAAGCGGGGTCGGTGAAGTAAAAATGGTTGCTGTGCCCCAGGTAGTTGGTCAACTGGAGAATCTCGCGGTTGCTGTATTGGTCAATGTAGCGAAATTGTGGATCGTGGTAAATGTGTCCTTTGGTCATAGAAAACCTCCCTTGAAAATATCGACGGATTAAACGGAAAAATGCGCGTTACAGCGTCGCGATCACTTCGCGGGTAATCTCCACCCAGCGCCGCACACGGTCGGGGTCGCCTTGGACGGTTTCCACATCTTTGAGGGTGATGTCCACGTGGCAGTCACCGCAGGCTTCCAGGTCGCGTGTGAGCCGGTCACGGATGAAATCAGGCCGGAAGCCATAGCCGACCATGTCCGATGGGCTAGGCCGGTAGCTGAGGATGTAATCCTGTCCGATTTGCACAGCGCACTTCGCTACATTCGCCATCGGCGAGACGGCGATGCGGCGCAGGTTGGGCAGTTGCCGCAGCACGTCAATCTTGCGGGTCAGATCCTCACAACAGCCGTAAGCCACCAGGCCAAAAGGCTTCATAATCGGGATTTGGTACTGGAACATAAACTCATCGAATTGCTTAGGGCCGACGGCGGTGGTTTCCTGGGATGCCGCGAAGTACCACAGGTCTTTGCGCTGTACCGGTCCACTATTGGCTGCCGGATCACGCAATTCCTCAGCGTAAGGCATGGCCTGGTTTTGGTGCGCGCTCAACGACCAATCGCCAGCCTGCTCGGCTTCCTCGTGCGTGCGCAGGATGCCATCGCGCATGTGGGCCAGCAGCTTGTGCAGCCATGCCGGGCGGTCCATCATATCCCACATCATCTGCTCCAGACCACGCAGGCGGGCCAACTCGGTGGAAATATCACCCTGCCACATCCGATAGGCCGGGCCGCGATCCAGGTTGATCGTGACGATGTCGCCGATGGCATCGCGCAACTTGCTCATACGCTGTTCGGTCTTCGCTGCATCGATAATGTGATGCGGGCGGTGCATCTTTGCCAAGTCGTCCTCGGACTTAAGCGGCGGATCCCATACATAGGAACCACGTGGCTCATCACTGTGGGTTTGCGGCACAGGGAAGCCCCACACGCCTTCCGGCGGGGTCACGCACACGGCATTCACTGTCACCCACGGCTCAAAGATAAAGTCATCGTCGAACGTATTACGGAAAAGGCTCTGCCGGAAAAAGTCCTCGTAGTGACGGAAGAATGGGTCTTCGCAGTGCAACTCCGATTCCGGCATCTCCTGCCATGCCCAGGCCCGCACGTAGATCAGCGGTCGCGTGCGTTTGAGGCTGTTATGTCGCCGCCACAGATTGCGGCGTTCGTCGATCACAGGTTTGTCGCAGATTTCAACGTAACGCGCGGCGAGATCGCGCAGGATGGCGATATCAGTGGACTTCATGATGACTCCTGAGTTGTGTGTTGAACAAGGGCATCGATCACTTGAGGCCATACTTCAGGCGGAAATTCGTGGCCCATCCCTTCGATGATCAACAACGTTGCATCCGGCAGGATTTTTGCTGTGTAATAGGCGTGCCGAACCGGGATAAGGGGATCTGCGCTCCCATGGATAACGAGTGTGGGAACTGCAATAGATTTGATCGCCTGTTCATCGTAGCGATTAGCGAACAGTGCAGCAGTCTGGCGGGCGGCTCCCCGTATGTCGGGATTGCGTTCGTATAGAAGTTTGGCTTGGGTGCGAAGAGCGGCTTCGTCGAAAGGAAACCGGGATCCTCGAACAGCACGTCTGGCTTTGACAGTGTGTTCGACATAGCCTTCCAACCCAGGTGAAGGCGATTTGAACAGGACCAGGCTCTTGGGGTGAGGGGGCAGCAAGCGTGGGTTCATCGTGCTTGAGATCAAAAGTGTCAGCGTGCGCACGCGTTGTGGGTGGCGGTATGCCAAGCTCTGCGCGATTAAGCCGCCCAGGGAACCGCCGACGATGTGCGCGGCAGAGATATTCAACGCGTCGAGCAGCCCAACCGCATCCAATGCCATATCATGCAACGTATAGGGCACAGCGACGGATTTTTTGCGCACAAAGGCCCAGATCAGCTTGAAAAAAGCCGGCGTTCCGGCATGATCGAATTTTGTGGAGAGTCCGGCGTCACGGTTATCAAAGCGGATGACCCAATACCCTCGCGCGGCCAGTTGGGAACAGAAGCCCTCGTGCCACGCAAGCATCTGATCACCCAAACCAGCAATTAAGAGTAGAGGTATTGCCTCGGGATCACCAAACGTATCGTAGACCAGCTCAATGCCATTTGCTTGAACACGGGCTGGCGCGCTGTGTTGAGAATAAAGGCTATTCATCTTGCATTTCCTTTGCGATCAGTACCGGCACATCTGCCAACGACTCGCAATACCGGTCTGCATCGGGATGCGGACGCCGCACCAGGATAGCTGGAATTCCCACCTGCTCCGCTCCCTGCACATCGGCAGTGAAGCTATCCCCAATCATCCACGCGGTTTCCACATCCGGTAATGTCTCCAACGCGATCTTGAACGCGCGCGGGTGCGGCTTTTCGTAACCGGTTTCCGCCGAATTGAAGAGATATGCAATGCACGAAGCCAATCCAAGATGCCGCACGATATCGCCTAACTCCGGTACATGGTTGGAGAGGATCGCGTGCGTCCAACCACGCGCGGACAGAGCATCCAATGTAGGCAACACGTCATCAAACAATCGCCAATAGTCAAGGTTCAGGTACACAGCGCGGAATCGACGCGCCACCGTTCGTGCGAGATCTGCATCCAGCCCAACACCTCGGCATGCTTTCTCCAGAACCGGGTAAAGCGCCTCCCACCACAGCTCTCCAGTCGTCAAATGGGGATGGGGGTGCTCTGGTTGATGCCAGGGGAATCCCGCCTGCAGATAAGATCGGAGTTGTTCGGAGGTGACCGTGTGATCCGGTAACGCCAGTGTGATCGTTTCCAGCAACGAGGTCGTCCACGCGCCACCGCTGTTTCCGCTAACGCGATAGCCCAACGTGCCGTCGAAATCCCAGATCAAGTAACGTATGGTTTCTGAAAACCGCGAATGGTTCACAACGCCATTGTAGTCCCAGGATGAGATTGTCAAGCGTAGATGCGTCAAACATCCGAAACAAAAGCAGAGCGGCGTACCGGGCGGTATGCCGCTCTGACACAGGCTGCTGCTGTGCACAGATCAGTAAATGGTAAGCTCCTTCTCGCCCTGTTCCGGTAAAGGAATTTGCCTGCGAATGAGATCCACCAGATCATTGGTCGAGTGCGCTGTGTGTTGCTCGCAGGCCAATGTCACGACCTCGCTATGTTGCGCATCCAGGCAAATAAAGGGAACACCCGGCTGCTTTTGCAACAGCGGGACGATCAGCTTAGAAAGCTCAATGACAGGCGTATCAAGATCGAAAATCACCAGGTCTGGAGCAATCGTCTTCAAATGCTGGCCAACATTGGCAATTGTCGTGTCGACCCGGATCACATCTAATCCGTTTCGCTCCGTAAGACTAGCCTCCACGCCATCAATCAACAGTGTATCACCATAAAGAACGACAAGCCGTTTTTCGTCCATAAGCAGCTCCTTTGAGTCAGTAAGTTGGCCGGACGACGACAATAAACTCCGCCGCTATATATTATGACGCACTCGTAGGACAAAGGATATGGGTATTATAGGGGAATTGTAAAAAAAGTGCAAATCTGTTCTCAAAAAGTGGCGGCCATTCTACCTGGTAAATTCAACATTCATTTCTGGCGAAAGACCTCGCCCAACCGCGATTGCTGATCATCACGTCGCCAGCCATCCTCATCAACGTACCACCAATCATCCTCAAAAGCACGACGCCCTTGTCCCGCGACACCCGGCAGATCGATCTGCCCTTTACCGGCAACCGGTTCCTTCGCACCATCACGGTGGGAGTCCACATAACGCGCGAACCAAGCCTCCAATTGTGCCTCCATCTCCACAACGCGCGCTTGCTGTGCTGGATCATCGACAAGATTCTGGTCTTCGTTGGAATCGTTGAGCAGATCATACAACTCGTGTGGACCGTAGGGATAACGGTGCACGTACTTCCACGCACGCATGCGGATCATGCGGACGGGACCGTACTCATCGAAAACCACCACATGGTCGCGTTCCGGCAGGCTTTCGCCGCAGAGTAACGGCGCGAAACTTTGCCCCGGAAGTACAGCGGCATCGGGATTTTCAAAGCCGAGATAGTCCAGCAACGTCGGGAAAATATCGTAATGGCTCAAAAGATTGTCGTCAACGACGCCCTGAGGAACGTGGCCCGGTCGCGCGATCAAGGCGGGCACTTTAACCGAGGTATCGTACATATTCTGTGGGAACGTGCCATTCCCTTTGCCCCAGATGCCGTGATGGCCCATGTTCATCCCGTTATCGCCGGTGAAGATAACCAGCGTGTTCTCCAGCACATCTAATGCTTCCAGCCGGTCGAGAAGCTGCCCCACGCCACGATCCAATCCGGTAATGGCGGCATAATAGCCGCTGAGTAACTCGCAACGCTTTTCACCCCGCCCGCGCGGCGCGGAGTTAATTTGCCAGGGATGCCCACCGGGGATCTCGGGGCACGTCTCGAATGGACAATCTTTGTAGACTGCGACCAGATCTTCGGGATGCTGGCCCTGTTCCCATGGCGAGTGTGGCGCGGTGTAGTGCACGCTTAAGTAGAACGGGGTATCGCTGCTAACCTGCGCGTCGAGGAACTTGAGGCCGCCCTCGGTGATGACATCGGTGAGGTAGCGCGTATCGCGCTCGATGCGCCCATCACGGATAAAGTAGCCGTTATGATAATCGCCGCCGCCGTAAGGGAAGATGTTCCAGTAGGCGAACCCTTTTTGCGGATGAAGACTATCACCCAGGTGCCACTTGCCGCTAATGCCGCATATATAGCCGTTCGCCGCCAGCACATCGGTGTAGGCACGCATACCCTTAAGGTATTCGATCTCGCAGTCATCGCCCCACCCCAGACCGGGTGTGCGCGCGGCATCGAGATTGCCCTTGCGAAGCCAATCGTGCACACCGTGTTGCGACGGGATGCGCCCAGTGAGAATCGACGCCCGCGCTGGAGAACACACTGGCGACGCGCAGAAGAAATTCTCGAAGCGCATCCCCATCGTAGCGATGCGATCGAGGTTTGGCGTGTGGATTTCAGGATTCCCCGCGCACCCCATCGCCCAATAGCCTTGATCGTCAGTCAGAATGAACAGGATGTTCGGTCGTTCTGGATTTTGACTTGCCATCGCACTCCTTTAAAGTGTTTGTCCACGCGCGGCGACCATGCACATCCTCGATTTCCAAATAGGCGTAAGTCCATTCCGGCGGGACGTCGAACACAGCCTCGGTGAATACTTTGCCTTCAAAGCCACCAATACGCGCGCCCCGGTAAGCTGGACCGACGAGACGCGCAAACTGCACCGGCGAGGTCTCAATGGCAACGCAGTCGCCATCGCAGGTGATCGTGTGAAAGTCAGGGCCGGTGCTCGAATAGAAGTTGCCCGCGCGGATAGCGTTCATCACCGCAGGGCGCGAGAGTTCCGGCGCGTTGACCACGATCCAGCCACCGTTCCAGCCGGGATGTTCGGGGCGTAGGTGCGCGTCATCGCAAGCCAGGCCGAGGGTGCAGGGCTGCTGCGCCAGCATCGCATTCCAGTAGGCTCGGCCATCTCCTTTGCCGTTAAGCCAGTGGCAAACGTGATTGTAGACTTCCACACCGTCGAAGTCCCACCCCAGCGCATCATCGAACGTATTGCCTGTCCATTGTGGATGCGCCAGGATCAGCACCCCACCCTGTTTCCGCGCCGCCATCATCGCAGCGACTAACCCCATCTCCCGCGTGACCCCGGTGAACGTTCCCAAACAGACAACGTGATAGTACGCGCCGCCATCATCGCGCGCATCCAGCTCGATGCCATCCAGCCAGAGCACGGGGAAATCATCAACATCCGCGGCTACAGCCGAACTGACCCAATGATCGGTGCGGAAGAGAAAATCGTATCCTGCGCTAGCATACATCTGGGCCAACTCAGCGAAGGTTTTGCCACCGTCAGAGGCCATACTGTGCAGATGCATGTTGCCCTTATACCAGTTGCCGGTCGTGTTATAACGAAAATTCGAAAGTGCCATAGATTTCAAAAACGACTAAAGTCGCCACTACACGGCATAACCGGTGACTTCGGCAACGCGCTCGAAGAATGCACGCTTGTGCAGCGTGTTGATGGTCCAATTGACGGGTGGGGTCTGGAAACCACTGAGATCAGCGTAGGTACGCTCGCGCGGCTTCTCGCTGTAGTCGATGTGAATGTCGTGCCGGTAGCCACCCCAACCGCCATAGCCTTGATCGTAGTAGCCCCAGGAGACATAACGCTGCCACGCCGCATCGAGATTAGCGACGCCGGTGGAGTCCTCGTTGATGAGGATAGGTTTAGGATTGAGTTGAAATTCGCGCATTTCTTGGATGGTTTCCAGCCCGGCAGCTAACCGCTCCGCTGTGTTGCCATTGCCGTGCGGCATGATGAAGTCCACGCTGCGCACTAACGATGGCGGTGGCAACTCGCGCCCCCGGTCCACATCCAGCCCGCCCTGACTGGTAGAGATGAGGAATTCGGGGTACTCGGCCTTGAGCGTGTCGATCATCACGTGCGCGCGGTCGGCGTGGAAGATGTCGAAGCCGAAACGCGGTCCCGTCTCATTAGCAATTTCGATAAGAACGTTGCGCCGCCCGGTTTCCCGCAGGAAAGCCATCATCTCCCGCGCGGCACGCCAGCACGCGGGTTCACCCTGCATCTTGAGCGCGTGCTTCCAGTAGAACATCCCCACGATGGCGACCATCCCCAGTTCATCGGCGCGTGCAAGGATACGGGCGAAGCGGTCGGCGTAGGCTTGTTTGAACGCGCCCTCGCGGGTAAAGGCACTGTTGTCGTAGTGATCGTAGACTTCGGCGTTGTAGCGCGCCCCACCGCCCTGCGCGTTGAGCGTGAATACCAACACCCCGTGATCACGCCAGGCGGGCAGCGCCGCGCAAAACTCATCCGTGTTGCGCTCCGGATCCCACACGCCGGTATCGGGATAGGTCCAGTAATCGCGCGTGGCAGGATTCTCATCATCGAACGTCGCCTGCACGGCGCGTACGTTGAAAAGTAAGCCTTGAATTTTATAACCTTCGAACTCACGGCCTGCGTAAGTTGGCTGGCCATCGATCCAGAATTCGGTTCCGTGGATAGTGATTTCAGTCATCGTTCATCGGTTCCTTTCTCAGTGTTCCATAACATTCTATCATGCAGACGTACTTCTGCCAATGACTGATGTGCAAAAATGCAAAAGCGCAGGGATAGCAGTTTTGGAATCGCGTTCCTGTTTTCTTACAGGCCTTTATTTGGCAAAAATACAATCTACGATAGAATGTCTTGAATATATGATCAACCACTCGATTCGCAAAGGAGAAGAAATGCCCGCTAAGAAACTGTTAACGATCCTGGCTCTTGCCACGCTGGTCTACCTCGCCTCGCCTTCACCCGTCTACGCTTATCTGGACCCAGGTACCGGAAGCTTCATCTTTCAATTGGTTGTTGCCGGACTGGCAGGCGCCGCTTTCATAGTCAAGATGTACTGGGGCAAAATCAAAACATTGTTCGCCAAACTGTTCTCTAAAAATGATCAAAGGGGTGAGGAAGAAATTGATGGATGATCAGTCCAGCAGAATCCCAGCATCCTTTCGAGATCCGAGTGGATTTGTCTTTCAACGTGACGGTCGAATCTATCGGCAAATAAACTCGCAGTACAGGGAACCCTTCGATCATCTGATCGCATCAGGCCTGTGTGACAAACTTATTCAAGATAACCTGTTAATCCCGCACACAGACGTCGGCCGGGAATATGCGCTCACCGAAGACGCATATACGGTTATCCAACCCGAGACCCTGCCTTTTGTCTCCTATCCTTATGAATGGTGCTTCAGTCAGTTGAAGGATGCGGCACTGTTGACGCTGGAGATTCAGCTAAGAGCCATTGATGCGGGGATGTCGCTGAAGGATTCCAGCGCCTATAACATTCAATTCGTCGCAGGGAAGCCGCTTTTAATTGACACCCTCTCATTCGAAATGTACGAAGAAGGCCGTCCTTGGATAGCCTATCGTCAATTCTGCCAACACTTCTTAGCGCCGTTGGCTCTGATGAGTTACCGGGACATTCGACTGCATCAACTTTTGCGGGTCTATATTGATGGCATTCCCCTCGATCTAGCAAGCAAACTGCTCCCGGTTCGCACGCGCTTTGACCTGGGATTACTCTCGCACATCCACCTCCACGCCAAAGCACAAACACGCTTCGCTGACCGGAACGTTTCCGCAGAGAGCCGTAAGGTGAGTCGCTTGTCTTTCCTCGGCTTACTCGACAGTTTGAAACAAACGGTGCAAAGGTTGTCGTGGGAACCAGAAGGCACCGAATGGCACAACTATTACAACATCACCAACTATAGCGAATCTGCCTTTCGACGCAAGGAACAGCTCGTCGAGGAAATGATGGCTTCTCTGGATCCTACCCCGGCTCTCGTGTGGGATCTGGGGGCAAACACCGGCGTGTTTAGCCAGATCGCGGCCCGTCAGGGCGCTACGACAATTGCGTTTGATATTGATCCTGCTGCGGTGGAGAAGAATTACCGCGAGACCCGAGCAAGGAGCGAAGCGCATATCTTACCTCTGGTGCTCGACCTGACGAACCCCAGTCCAGGTGTCGGATGGGAGCATCGCGAGCGCGCATCCCTGATGGAGCGCGGTCCAGCCACCGTCGCGCTCGCATTGGCACTGGTTCACCACCTAGCTATCTCCAACAACTTACCCTTCCATAAAATCGCCAATTTCTTTCACCGAATTTGTCATACCCTGATTATTGAGTTCGTCCCCAAGAATGACTCACAGGTACAAAAACTACTCGCCAGCCGCGAGGACATCTTCGGGAACTACGATCAGACAACTTTCGAATACGAGTTCCGCAACTTCTTCGACATAGAACGACAGGAACCTATTCAAGATACCGAGCGGACACTCTACAAAATGGTGCGCAAAGATGTTTAGAGAAAACTTGAGAAGATGGTTTGCGCGGATTAAGGGGGGAGCTGTCCATCCGTTGATTTTACCGGTCTTCCCAGTGCTATCGCTTTATCTAAACAATCTGGGACAAGGATTTCTTTCCCAAGCTGCTCCAATTCTCGGCGGCATCTTCGTACTTTCTCTTGTCAGTTGGATGCTTATCTATGCACTGATGAAAGACCGAAATAAATCCGCCCTCATCGTCTCCGCCCTCTTTGTGCTCTTTTTCTCTTTTGGGCATGGTCTCACCGCGATACGCGTGGTGCTGGAGCAGCTAAATTTACTAGATAAACTTTGGTTCATTCTTTATGCACAACACGCGCGACTATTTTGGGCTGGGATATGGGCTATCCTCTTCATCGGTCTCACTGTCTTGATCATTAAACACAAGCACGATTTTAAAAAACTGACTGATGTTCTTAACGTTATGGCGGTAACACTTGCTGTAATCGTAGCAGGCAATTTTATCCTGGCGGGTGGGTTCCGGCTCTACCTGAAACCTATCATTGGGCTTGCCACCTCTTCTGCCCACAGTTGGATTTCGTCACCTCAGGTTGATCATAAACTCGAAATGAAGTATCATACATTCTTACCTCTCGTCTACAAGTCCGAACCATCTGATCCCAAATATGAGCAAATTTGGCTGCGTGATCTTCCCACAACTACATCCCCATCTCAACAGCTCCCTGATATTTACTACATCATACCCGACATGTACATCCGGTCGGATTATTTGACGGAGCTTTATCAATGCGATACCTCTGACTTCCTATCATTTCTCGAAAAACAAGGGTTCTTTGTAGCAAGCGAAAGTCGGTCAAATTATCATTTGACCGTCCATTCAATTGCCTCGTCACTTAATTATATGTATCTTAACGATCTGACGAAACAGATCGAGCATATCCGCGGGAATTCTCTATCTTCTCAGATGATTCAACAAAACCGGCTCACTGCATTTCTTGAAGCACAAGGTTATACGACGATAGCGTTTGCTACAGGATTTTGGTTTACCGAACTCAAGGATGCTGACATTTATATGGAACCACCCACATCGCAGTGGATGCCCGGCGAGTTCGAAGCCGGCGTGATTAAATTGACGCCACTGTCGACTTTCCCCACCTTCGAGCAAGGCCGCGATGAGATCTACCGGCGCCGCGCACTCTATACGCTAGAGCATATCCCTGATGCCACAAAAATCGACGCGCCCACATTTGTCTTCGCGCACATCCTCTCCCCGCATGATCCCTTCGTTTTCGATGCTTATGGCGCGCCCATTCCCTCTCAGGACGGGTATACTTACGAAGAGCATGCAAAGGTTTATTGCGGTCAGGTACTCCACATCAACCGGCGACTTCAAGAAGTCGTCAATACGATCTTGTCACGTTCTGCCAAACCATCCATTATTATCATCCAGGGTGATCATGGAGCGGCCTACGGTGACTATGCTAAACACATTAACGAACGGATGTCCATTATAAATGCGTATTACTTCTATGATCAACATTATGACGACTTATATCCGGGAACTACACCAGTAAACACATTCCGCGTTGTGCTCAACAACTACTTTGGTGCAGACTATGCGCTGTTAGATGATATCAGTTACTATGTGCCACCTGGCTCCAATTACGATTTCGAAGATGTCACCAGCGAAGTTATCGGCGAGTAATGCACGAAAGAGGAAATCGTCACATAACCCTATATCCATCTATCGCTCGTGCGTAAAGAGCCGCCAATACTGCCTCATGTTCTTCCAGAGATAACGGGGGGCAAACATTCTGTCGCATCTGCGCCAAACCATCCGGCACATCCACCAGACGTTGCATCGCTTCGCGCCACGCCACAACATCCCCCGGCGGCAGCAGCAATCCATCTACCCTATCGCGGACGCGGTCAGCCAAGGGGCCAAGACGAGAAGCCAGGACAGGTTTCCCAGCAATAAACCCCTCAGAAACCAGGAAGGAGAAGGTTTCGTACCACAGCGAGGGCACGACGACAACATCCGCATCCACGAGGGCTTGCCATACTTCAGGGCGCGCCAAACGGCCCAAAAATCGCACTTGCGGCGTTGCCAGACTACGAAGTTGTGCCATATATACCGGATCGAACGTCTCGTCACCAGCAATCCAGAGTTCCGCAGCGCCGCGCACACCGGCGAACGCTTCAATAAGCGTGTGGATACCCTTCTGAAACGATAGTCCACCCATATAGAGAAAACGCACACTGTTATCCGATTCGCGCCGGCGAGATGGCAATGTCACCGGATGTTCCAGCCCCAGCGGCAACACACGCAAGGCACTGCGCGGGAAAGCGTGAGTTGCGTACCACTGTTCAACAAAAACAGTCGGTACGATTAACACCGAGGCTGCCCGCAACACCCGTGACAAGCGGTGATTGCGCCAGGCCATGAGAGGAGCAAAAAGCGGAGCCAATATGCCCAGTCCGGGTTTTCCGGCTCGTGCCAGGGCACAGCGCGCACAATTGAGGTAATGGACTTGGGGACCAGGGCAAACAGTCTGATCATAATTGGTCAACAACTGCGCATTGGCACAGCGCCACCAAAAATCATGCAACATCACCACAAAAGGGATATGGCGACGCTGTAGCACGTTAATTAACGTGGTCGGATGTCCCATCAGATGCTCTACATGCACAATCTCAGGTTGCGTCTCATCCAAAACCTGTTCAAACGAGGTCACCAGCGCCGGATCACCAAATATGACGCGGAAACGGCGCATTGGCGTCACAGGGCCGTCCCAGGCCCCCCATACTCGCACACCATCTTCATTTCGGGGTTCAACCCCGGTCCCCTCTCCGCTACGACGGTAGAAGATCGAAACTTGATGCCCCTCCTGCACCTGAATATGGGCAAGCCAGCGAGTGTAGAGTTCTACCCCGCCTACATATTCCGGCATATATTGGTGCACCAGATGAAGAATGTGCATTTCACCTCCAATTTAAGTTCTTTACGCAGCGGTATAGTATGTTAAAATGCCCCTGAGTCAAACTGGAGCCGAAACTGAAGTCGATATGTCCATATCCGTCATTATTCTCAATTGGAACGCCGCAGAGGATACCCTTCACTGTATCCAAGCTATAGATACCTGGCACACACTCAAACCCAGTCTATGGATCGTAGATAATGCCTCTAGCGATGGCAGCCCCGACATCATCGCGCGCGAAGCGCCGCACGTTCATCTTATTCGCAATGCAACCAACCAGGGCTTTGCCGGAGGCAACAACCGGGGCATCGAGGCCGCACTGCGCGAGAACCGGGCACCGCTTCTGCTTCTCAACAACGACGCAAGCATTGCAGAATCCGCTGTCGTCACCTTGCTGGAAACCCTAGACAGTGATCCAGGTATCGGATTTGTTGGGCCGCTGCTTTATTCTGAAAGCGCTCCACCGCAACTACTCTCGGCCGGCGGTCGCAGCCCTATTCATCACCACCATTCACACATAACCGCACTTCCTCAATCCGAAGCCGTCTTCAGCGTTGAATACGTGCCGGGAACTGTGCTTTTAGTTAATCCCGCAGCGCTCAAAGTCGCAGGACTGCTGCACGAAGACTATTTCTTTTCGACGGAAGTGGCGGAACTGTGCATGCGTGCCGCCCGACATGGCTACCGCAGCGTAATCAATCCTCACGCGAGGGCAACGCATGCCCTCGAAGCCCGCCCTTCGCAATTGCGAAAAACCCTTTATGCCTACTACATTATCCGCAATCGCTTCCTTGTGATGCGTGATCTAAAACCGCAGCCCTTACTCGGTTTTTACGTCGCCTGGACGTTGTACAGTGTAGCGCTCACCCTCAAACTACGCCTCACAGGTGACAAGCAGGCCGCGCAAGCCATCTGGTTGGGTTTGCAGGATGGTCTGCAAGGACGCTTCGGGGGGCAGAATGAGCGAGTCTTGGCCCGTTGTTTACCAGAAGGCAGTGCAAAGGGATAAAATGAACGTCCTCTACCATCTACCAATTCTTCCTCCGAAAATACCTGCGGGCGAGGCACTTTCGCAAGAGATCCAGGCTCTACGGAATGGCAACGGCGGCGATCTCGTCTATGTCAATCCCAACCAGAACAGTGTCATCTACATACCTCGTCTGCTGTTTGGCTTATCGATGCTAAAAGCGCTGCGTGACCGGGAGAAAAACTTCGATCTGCACCACTTCTACAACCCAGATCCATTCCCCTACCCTTACCTGTTAGGGTTGCGACGCCCGGTCATATACACAATCAGCAGTGGCATCAGCGCAAGGCACATCCATTTGCGCTATTTCAACCGTCTGGCAGCGGTCGCCGTATATGACGAACGCAGCCAGCAACGCCTGGTACAAGCAGGCCTGCGCAACGTGCACCTCATTCGCCCTGGCATTGACATCTCACGCTTTACCTGCACCCCACTGCCTCTGGGACGTGAACTCCGTCTTTTGGTCGCTTCTGCGCCGTGGACCCGCGCCCAATTTCGCACAAAGGGTATTGATGCCTTGCTCAAAGCGGCACAACAGGACCCACACCTGCACTTCATCTTCCTCTGGCGGGGCATCCTGATCGAAGAAATGGAAAGGCGTATCCATGGCCTTGATCTCGAATCACAAATCACACTGATCAACAGCTTTGTAAACGTCAACCAGATCCTCGCTGGCGTCCATGCAACCATCACATTGGCTACTAACGCAGCGCTCATCAAGGCTTATCCGCACTCCCTGCTGGATTCACTCGCTGCCGGGAAGCCGGTACTGGTGAATCGCGCCATTCCAATGGCGGACTACGTCGAGCAAAAATGCTGCGGGGTTGTGCTAGACAAAGTCGCTGCCGAGAGTATACTTGAAGCCATCGTGACATTGTCAGAGAATTACGCCAAACTAACGACTGAAGCTGCCGCTGTTGGACAGCGTGATTTCGCACAAGCAAATCTTTTGCAGGTTTATGAACAAATTTACCAACACACCAGGAGGACACTGGTATGAAAATGCATCGCGTGGCTCTCAGGTTTATGGGTTTGTTGATCATTCTGTTCTCACTCAAAGGGCCAAGCACTTCAGTGCAAGCATATCCTACAGCATCCAAAATCCCCCTGAGCGGCAAGCAAATTAAAGAATCCTCCCCCGCAACAGCAGATTTCAATGGCGACGGCTACAAAGAGATTGTCGTAGGCGGTCCCGATGGCATTCTCTATGTCGCCGCATTTAACGGGAGTAGCTGGTCTGTAGTCTGGTCGCGCCAAACGGCCCTCGAGATCAACGCCGCGAACCCAGACACCACGCATGCCGATAATGTTATCGTCTCCTCGCCGGCTATCGCAGACCTGGATAATGATGGACACCTGGACATTGTTGTCACAGTGGGTGGTCCGACTCACAACCCGGACCTTAGCGCGCGCCGGAACGGCGGAGTACTCATCTATCGCTACAACTCCGCCTGGGATTTCTCCCTTACCGAACAAGCGACATACAACACAAGCTCTGGAAAATGCGAGAACGGCTCCGGGCAATGGCGTGGCTGGCCACAACCATGTATCGATCAGGTAGGCGCCGGCGCTGGTGAAGGATTGCCGGATGGCCTTTGGGATGGAATTGAGACAACCCCAGCCCTGGGTGATTTGGACGGCGATGGGGACCTGGAAATTGTGATCAACAGCCTCGACCGTCGTATTCACGCCTGGCATCACACGGGTGAGGTCGTCGCCGGCTGGCCAATCTCCCAATGGGATGGCGACAACCTATGGCGCGGAGGAATCTCTTCCCCCGCGCTGGGCGACATTGACAACGACGGCCTCCCTGAAGTTGTCGTGGGTACGATGAGCCCCTACGTCAACGGCCAACAAGACCAAAATGCAACACTCTGGGCCATCAACGGAGATAGCAGTCTCGTGCCGGGCTTCCCTATCCAGACCGAACAACACATCCATTCTTCACCGGCCCTAGGGGATATTGACGGTGATGGTTATCTTGAAATCGTAAGCGGAGTCGGGCGAGGGATCACAACCGGTCGTCAGAACATCGTCTATGCCTGGAACCACGACGGCACACCTTTGCCCAACTGGCCGCGCGAAACTACGAATCCTATGCTGGCGCCTCCCGCTTTAGGCGACATTGATGGTGATGGTGAACTGGAAGTGGTCATAGGGGAAGGTGATATCTACATCACTAACGACAACAAACTCTATGCCTGGAATGCGGATGGGAGTTTAGTCCCCGGATTCCCGGTTACATCTCCAACACCCAACTACGGCACCAATTCTTTTCCAATGATGTATAGCCCGGTACTCGTCGATTTCGACGGTGATGGCGCGACTGAAATCCTCATCACCCATGTCGCTGCCTGGGGGCTTGTAACCATAGAGCCGAATGGGACCAGCGATGCTGTAAGCCATGAAACCGTGGGAGCACTCTACTCGGCGCCATTAGTGGATGACGTGGATAATGATGGGAACTTAGAGACTATCGTCGCCGGTGAGGATTTCTTTAACAGTAACAAAGGTGCGATCTGGATTTGGGACGAGAATGGGACGACTTCCTCCGCACAGCCTTGGCCGATGTTCCACCATGACGCACAACGTACAGGGTTGATAACACCCGCTCCAAAACTTGACTTTCCAGATACAACACGCTTATTCCATGACCAAAGCGATCCCTCAATCACTCAGACGGGCTATGTATATCTTGCCAACGCCGGAGGTGAGACATTCGACTGGACTCTTTCTGCCTCAGTGGGTATCAGCCTGAACCAACTCAGCGGTAGCGGTGAAGGCAGCGTCTCTTTCAACGTCGACCTCACCGGACTTCCCTCGGGTTGGAGTGAAATGGGCACGATCACGGCATCTGCCACCTTCAATGGCAAACCAATTATGGGTAGCCCGCAAACTGCTACCGTTTACGTTTTTATCGGTGACGTTGCGCACGTCTATCTACCCATTATCCGTAAGTAGAGTCAACCTAGACGAATTAGTGCAACAAACAATAGGATCAACTGTGCAAACACACGATTACACCCCCACGCTCTGGGAGCAACTCAAAGATTTAGGTGCGCGTGTCCTACGGGGGGAACTCCGGTCCCCCCCCTGGTGGCTGCGGGATGTCGGCGGCAGTGACTTCAAACGCACTGGGGAGGAATTCCTGCGCTACTTCATCGAGATAGCGCATCTACAGCCGGATGCCAGGGTACTTGAAATCGGTTGCGGCAGCGGACGGATGGCACTGCCGCTCAGAGGCTACTTACGAGGTGGGACTTACACCGGCATCGACATCACTGCGCAATCAATTGTTTGGTGTCAACAGCATATCTCACGCCGTTACCCACACTTCACCTTTGTCCACGCTGATCTCTATAACAAACGCTACAATCCTGACGGTAAGTTACATGCCGATACGTACATCTTCCCCTTTGCTGACGGGGCCTTCGACTTCATCTTCCTAACCTCTGTCTTTACACACCTGCTCCCCGCCGACACAACACATTATCTGCAGGAAATCGCGCGCCTGCTCGCGCCACAGGGCAACGCCCTATGCACCTTCTTTCTATTAAATGACCAGCAAGCTGAGCTCGCCGCTACTGGCAACAACGATATCCAATTTCACTATGGAGAAGGCCCTTACCACGTACGTGATGCCGACATCCCCGAAAGTGCTGTAGCCTATCAAGAAGCCTACGTCCTGGAACAACTGGCTCTGCAAAGGCTTTCACTGCAAGGCCCCATCCACTACGGCACCTGGAGCGGCCGGGCCGACGGACTCTCATACCAGGATATTCTACTGGTACAACATGCATGACGGATTCAACAGAGGTGGCACGAGTCACCATCGTCATCCCCAACTGGAACACCCGAAAGTGGCTGCCGGGTTGCCTGGATGGCTTACGGGCGCAAACCTTCCAGGACTTCGCCGTGTTACTGGTCGACAACGGTTCCAGCGATGACTCAGTAGCGTTCGTACAAACTGCATACCCGGAAGTGCGCACCATCGCTTTGCCGGAGAATCGAGGGTTCGCAGCAGCCGTCAACGTGGGGATTGCGGCTTCGAGGAGCCCATATGTAGCGCTGCTCAATGTCGATACACAGCCCAGTCCCACCTGGCTCGACGCGCTTGTTACCGCGCTGGATACCGCTCCGCTTGATGTAGGCGGCATTGCCTCCAAGATGCTCCAGCTCACGGATCCCGCACGCATCGACAATGCCGGCGATACCTTCAGTTGGTATGGATCAGCACGCAAACAAGGGCTGGATGAATCCGCGTCCACCTATGACACGCCGTGCGAAGTCTTTTCCATCTGCGCGGGCGCGGCCCTCTATCGCCGGGACTTTCTGCAAACGGTGGGCGATTTCGACGGGCGCTTTGGCAGCTATTTGGAGGATATCGATCTAGGGCTACGAGGACGGTTGTTTGGCTATCGCTATCTCTACGAGCCAAACGCGAGAATCTTGCACCAGAGTCACGGCGCTGGCACTCCGCACGCGCGCTATGTCACCTTGATGATGCGCAACCGTCTGGCGGTCCTACTCAAGAACATCCCAGCCAGACTGTTGCTGAAACATCTCGGAACGTTGCTATACGGTCAATTTTACTACTTCCTGGCCTATAAACGACCGTGGCATTCACTGAAAGGATGGGGAGGCTTTATGCTGACGTTGCCGCAGGTGATGCGGCAACGTCGCGAAATCCTGAAGCGCAAGCAAATATCCAACACTGAGCTAGAAGCCCTGTTGAGCGATGAATTGGGAGAAATTCCTCTTCCGGTGTTACTACGTAGCAAAGCGCGGCAATTACTGAGGAAAAGCTAAACCACGCTGCGTCACTGCTGACGCCTCCAATGTAAATAGGCACATACCTGTCGCCACAACTCGCGCGGGCCACCAGACTGCACAGCTCGCTGCACCTTGCTCCACCATGGGTTCGACCGCTGCCCCACTGCCAATTGTTGTTGTACATACCCACGGTCTGCTGCGAAGTGAGGAACAGCACAAAAATCGGCCAACGGCTGGGCAACCACATCCCAATGATATTGCGCCGCGATAGCCTTGACCCGTACTTCATTTTGGGCACGCAGATCAGGAATCGCCAACAACGACAAGATCGTTCGCGCAAGTCCCTCCACATCTCCGGGAGCAACCAAGGAAACCGCACCTTGTGCAGCCAGAGACTCCCCAAGCACATCACCAACAGTGCAAACCGTAGGCAGACCGGCCCACAGATAATCCAGGAGACGCGTACGGAAGGCAAATCGGGTCTCGGCATGGTTCAAATGTAAGCTAATTCCCAGATCGGCTTCCAACAGATAATTCTGTCGCTGCTCGTAATCTACCCAGTCGTTGAAAAAAACATAGCGATCGTAAAGGTCCAGGTCTTGACTCAACGCTACGAGATTGTCGACAGCGGCAGTTTGACCTGCGCTGGCATTCGGCCGCCTGGTCCCCATAAAGAAAACCTTGACATCGTCGCGGTGAGTCAAAATCAAAGGCATCGACCGCACTAACGCCGGCGCGTCCAGCCAATCCCATACGCCGCCCCCCCACAACAGAACTTTGTCGGCAGGAGCGATAGATTTGTAAACACCTTTTAGCACCGGATGAAGGTGCTGAGGTTGCTCCCATGGCAAGCCAAAAGGAACCACAGTGATCAGCTTTTCAAACGTGGGGTCTTGAGCATAGGTATAGGGGTTGATACGTCCAACTGCCGAAAGCATCCCCAACCAATAGTCCCGCTGCCGTTCGCTGGCACACAGGAAGAAATCGCCAGCACGCAGTTGAACGTCAAGGGCCTCTCGATACTTCTCATAAGCACCAATCTGCCGCGATAGGTCGGTACCAACCTCGCGTTGCAGACCGGCGAGCAAGAAGGGATCATAAATATCAACGACCAAGACTTTCTCAAGCTGGGTGAGAAACGGATAGAAAGCCAGAACAATCCCTAGCGTGACCAATACATCACAGTCGGTTACCAAGGCAGCCAGGGCATCGGCATTTTCGCACACATACACCTCCGCCTCCCCCGGCTTGCCAGAGAGTGATGCATCCATACACACATAAGGAGGAACGATTAATTTAACGCGGAAAGAGTTACTCAGTACACGGGCAAATTCCCAATACCGGATACCAGGCCCGGCCATCTTTTCACCGATGGCATCATTGGTGATCAGTGCAATTGTAGGAGATGTGCTCATTTCACCTAGCCCAACAATTTCTCAAGAGCGGCTAACCAGTATTCCGCAGCACGTTGGACAATGCGCTCGGTATACAAATATCGTGTAGCAGCGGTGGCCATACGCTTCCGTAGCACGCTATCACGAATAAGCGTGTCCAGGGCTTCGCCCCATGCTTGCGAAGTATTCTCTGCCAGCCAACCGGTTTCACCATGACGGACCGTCGTCGCATAAGCCGGGACACGGCTAAAGATTCCGGCAGATCCAATCGCGCTGTAATCCAAGAACTTGATATCGGATTTACACTGATTAAAACGAGTGTCACACAAAGGTGATATAGCAATATCCCAATTCACAACGCGAGAAAACCACTGTATGAAGTGTGAATACTCTACCCGACGGGTTTTGACCTGGACAATCCGAACCGGCAAATTTTGCAAAAGTTGGCGTGTTTGTGTATGGACCGCCACACCTAACAACTCAAACGCAACCTTATCACCATAATGCTGCCATATCTCACGCAGTGCGGGTAAAACCATAAGCAAATCGTCGTCGTGGGTGAAAGTTCCCATGTAGCCAATTGTCGTGCGGGACCGACGCCAATTATGCCTGGCACGTCGCACTGCTGACCACAACCTTGAGATTCGTTGTTCCCAGGAGATAGCATAGATATCCTTGCCGACCCCTCGTCCGTCTAGCAAACGATCATCCAACATATTGGGAACCACAGCAATGTGAGGGTTATGGGCACGCAATGCCTCTTGAAGGCATAAGGTAGTTACCAGTATCCCGTCAGATTCTCTCAGAAAGAATTCCAACGCCTGGAGTTGATCGATGGTAGGTTGCCAGTCTTTGCGTTCTTGAGCCAAAACAAGGAAATTGTCATCCAGAGCATATAACAGGCGTGCACCCACATGAGATACCTGCGCGCGAAGCTGTTGAGCCGCAGCCAGAGATATGTCCGGCCGCCACAAGCGGTCGACGATAACTGCGTCGGCTGGGGTATCTTGATAGGTCTGCCCGCTTGTGACTACGAGCTTGCCTCGGAACACCGGATGCGTCAACGGGCGTAACAAGCGAATAGACGCGCTCCCGAAAGGACGACAATCTTGCCCATATTCGTAAAGCACGTGCAGACGCAAAGGCTTCACGACACAGGGTCTCCATCCGCGGATTCGGCAAAAAGTGTTTGCAGGATGCTAAACGCAGAACGCTCGGGGAATAACAGTGCTGTGTCATAAATTGCCGCGCGTTGGAGCTTTCCACGAAGCTCATGATCTTCAATGAGACGTTGTAACGCCTGCCAGCAGGCCTCTGCAGAAGTTGTATCGACGACCAGGCTATTCTGCTCATGCTGCGCAAACGTTGTCGCACCACCATACTCAGGCACAATTACAGCCGCACCACAAGCCATTGCCTCCAACGCAGTCAGTCCCATCGCTTGATGGGACGAAAAATCCACAAAAATATCCACTTCAGTGAAAAGTTGCGCGACTTGCTTCTGGGTCAATACCCCTGCCAATGTCCAGGAGAAATCGTGCGGTAGCGCTCGAAAAGCTGCATCCTCAAGTTCAGTACCAAAGAGCACTGGCTCTACCTTGCCCTTATATTTGTGAGAGGCACGTCGCAAAATCTCCATTGTCAGTCCAGGTTCACGATACGGCGTACTAGGGCGAATCATCGCCGCAATACGCAGGGGGCGATCCGCCCTGGCGATCTTCTGCAAGGGACGGGGCCGGAAAAGGTCGATGTTCACGCTGGCTCCTACCAAAGAAACTTCCGCACCGGTATGGTTTTGGATTTCGTCTCGTGTCCAGGCTGTCTTGGTGAAAAGTTTAAGATCAGGAATCAATGTATAGGAATCAAGGGCTAATTGATATTTGGGCGTTCCCGGTTCGTAGATATAGGGCTCAAAACCCTGAATATAATAACCGAGAGTCGGGCTGGTGTTCAAGTTTGCCAACGGCTTCAACCATTCCACAGTGAAATACACACTGGCGATCACAGCTTCATACGCTTCCGCCAGCACGACCAAATCCTCCTGTGTACCATAAACTACCGGAATTTGCAGCCTTGGATAGGCTCGCTCGAAATTCTCTCGAAACACAACTTTATTGAAAATCTGTGCATCTACACCCATTTCCCGCATTGCCAGAGCTTCATCAATGATCACATTGGCCCCACCGCCAGGTTCAGTGATGGGTAAAACAAACAACAGCTTGCGCCCTTGAAAGCGATCGCAGCCATTCCTCAACAGTGTCTGCCGCGCGAGAAATGCCTTGCTACGAGCGCGGATGCCTTCCAGCACACGATCGTAGCGACAAAAAGCTACCCCTTCTGCAATCTTAAACGGGCCGTGCTTTTCATGCAACATAGCACTCGCGCGCTGCGTAAGTTGCTGCCGTCGCTCGGTAGAATAGCTCCTGGATTGTGCATGGTAAATGTACGCATCATCGGCGAGCGCGGCTTCCCAACCAGTTCGCCGGGCACGCAAGATATAATCATCCTCCTCACCATACCCTACGCCGAAATTCTCTTCATCAAAATAGCCAATTTCATTGATGAGGCTGCGTTTGATTAACAAGCAGAATCCATTGAGCAAGGGCATTTTGGGATACAAGCGTGCCGAATAACGCGCGACCAGCGCGCCCATTTGATCAATGGTCACACCTTCTGGTAAAATATTGAGTGCCCAATCTCCTTCGGATTCAATCTCCGGGATTGACTGCCAGGAGGCAGTATTGGAGAGTGGTCCGACCACACCAATCCGCGGTTCTGATTCAGCACAGGCCACCATGCGATCCAGCCATCCCTCTGTGACAATCGTATCACTGTTGAGCAGTACAACATACTCCGCCGTTGACTGCCGTAATCCCTGATTCGCAGCCAGTGTGTAACCCCGTGCTTCTTCATTACGCAGCAATACAGCGCCGTAAGACTGTGCAAAGTCGGATAGATAATTCCGTGTTCCCTCCCCACTCCCGTCATCGACGAGAATCAAGGAATACGGCTGGTTTGTGTGTTTGAACACCGATTGCAGACAGCTTTGCACATCATTCAAGGCATTATGAACACAGACCACAATATCCACAGGCGCAGGATGCGGGCGTGCAGGAGGACGTATCCGAAGTTCAGGTACCTGCACTTTCTTACCAGGTAATGGGGTTAAACGCAACATCAGATTCCAGCGTATGCGCCGCGCCCGTCGAGATACGTCATCAGCCAGCAAGTGCAACGCTTGCGCGATCGGCTGCAGCTCTCGCCTGCGAATACCACGCAAGAAACCCTCAATGGCCTGATCACGCACGCTATACTGCGGGGCAAGAGAAGCCCTTAATTTTTGCAATTTGAGCATGACCGACCAACCGAAACTCCCCTCAAGATGAGACCAAAGCTTCTCGAGATGCTTGACGCGCGCTTGCAATTCATGGATTTTCTGTTCTTGCTCTAGCAGTTTCCGTTGTTGCTCTAAGTTTAGCTCGCGCATCGCCGTGTTGTCTTGCAGCAAATGCCACATCCGTCGCTCATATCCGCCGATCACACGATGAACTGGTTCATCCACCTTGCGAAAGCGCACTGTCCAAGGAGCGATAAAGGACGCATCAAAATCAACATCACGGAAGAAACTATGCTGGGCAAAAAGGGCTGCCCAATATTCGACGGGATGCACATTGAAGTGGGTAATTTCCTTGTAATCTACCGGTGAGGAGGAGAAAAGGATATCGTCGCTATGGTGACACAGATTCGCCACAGCTAATTCTGCCTGCTCCGGCGACAGATGTTCGACGACCTCTATCGTAATAATCAAGTCATACTTCTGAGGAAATGGCGCGGTAATCGATCCCACATGACAATAGGGACGGATTTCAGGATGCACATTCTGAATAGCGTAATCGGAAATATCAATACCGTAAGCCTCTACATCTCTTCGGCGCAACGACTCCACCAATAGCCCTAACGCACAACCAGCATCTAGAACAGTACGTGGATTGATATCTCTGATAATTCGATCCGCGGCCGCGCCAAAAAAACGCAGCCAGTGATCTGTGCGCTGATACGCCGGACCGCAACTGTGAGCATAGTAGTGGGCATCGAACATATTTATTATCCAACCATTTTGTTCAATCTCAGACTTTCGTTCACGAAATGGATTTGCTGCTAACCAGCCAGCAAACATCCCACAGTATTTAACCAATGCCCTGCTGCACGGGCCACAATGCGTTCAGTATAAAGATATTCCCTTGACTGATGCACAATACGTTTACGCAAAACATCATTGCTAATCAATGTTTCCAACGCCTCCAGCCAGGCCTCAGTCGTGTTTTCAGCCAACCAACCAGTCTCTTGGTGGGATACCGATCCAGTATAGGTTGGCACACGACTATAAATCCCGGCAGCGCCGATAGCACTATAATCCAAAAATTTAACATCAGACTTGCAACGATTAAAAGAATCGTCAACCAATGGCGCAAGTGCGATATCCCACCGCATATATCCTGTAAACCATAACATGAAAAGGGGATATTCAAGCTCTGCTGAGTCAAGATGCACTATACGCAAAGGCAAGTCTGCCAACAATTCCCAGGTGTCATCATGGGCAACGCCACCGACCAGTTGAAACTCTAGCCGTCCTGGGTATGTTTGGGCCAAAGTTTTCAATGCCGGAAGAATCAATAACAAATCATCATCATGGGTTCTTGTTCCCATATATCCGATGACCAAACGCTGTTCCGTAAATGGGGTCGGCAATCTACCCCCAAGCAAGATGCGTTCATCCAACATATTTGGCAAGACCACGATGTGTGCATTGTAGTTCTCGAAGCGCTTTTTGAGTTCTGCCGTAGTCACTAAAACCCGGTCGGCCTCTTGTAACAAAAACTGCGCCGATTTACCAAGCTCAGCGGAAAACCACGGTATACGGCGGGAACCTATATTTAGGAAATCATCGTCTAATGCATAGACGAACCGGTCGGTAACACGCTGTACCTTCGCCAACAGTTGTTCTATCCTCACCAAATTTACATCAGGACGCCACAGACGGTCTATCAGTACCATATCCACGGGCATATCACAACAATCTCTGGCAAACGTAACTTTCAGGTCATCCTGCAAGAAGGGATGGCTCAACGGGCGAATAAGACGGAGGTAGGCGCTCGCATGAGGACGGAGGTCAGCCCCGTATTCATATACAACATGAATGGTATATGGTTGCTTCATCCCGTTGCACCGGCTGGCTCAAATAGTATGTTCAAGATATTGTAAGCCGCTTGTTCCGGAAAGAATTGTAGGACTTCCCGCAACGCATTAGCACGTAAACGCTCACGCAGAGCCTGATCTTCAATCAAGCTCTGTAATGCACCGACACAATCTTGTTCAGAGGAAGTATCCACAACAAGGGCATTGTGTTTATGTTGAACGAAGTTCTCCAGCCATCCCTGTCTGGGTACGATAATCGCATTACCGCAGGCCATTGCTTCCATTGCAGTTATCCCCACAGGTTGATGTTCCGACAAATCTATGAACACATCTGTCATCGCGAGTAGATGCGCCACCTGACCAGACTCTAATACTCCAACCGATTTCCAGGCGAAATCTCGTGGCATAGATATTTCCTGCTGTGGCGAAATACGCCAAAGATAAATCTCAATATCATCTCGATAGCGTTCTGCCACAGCACGCAGCAACTTCACGGGCAACTCTGGAATACGATATGCAGAACTTGGATGAACTAGTGCTAAAATCCGCAAAGGAACGCCCTGTACAACTTTTTCTTTTACAGGTCTGGGGCGGAAAAGGTCAAGATCAAGACTTGGACCAATCACCTCAAATTCAACGCCAATTTCATGAAGGATTTTACGGCGCACCCAGTCAGTACTGGTAAAGCGCACTAAATCGGGGAAAAGATTATAGGAAGCCCGGACTACCTGGAATTCCGGCGTACCTGGTTCGTAGATATCAGGCTCGAATCTCTGTACATAATATGCTCGCACCGTACTGAGTTTTGCTAGGGGCGATAACCACTGAACCGAAGTATTGAAAGTCGCAACTACAGCATCATAACGTTTCGCATGAACAATCAAATCCTGAGGTGCTCCATAGAGTACGGGAAGCTCCAGCCCAGGATACGCTCTTTCAAAATCATCACGCTGTTCCCGTAGAATGAAAAGGGCAACCTCGGTCCCCAGCGCACGCATGGAAAGCCCGCGGTTGATAATGGCGCAAACATCATCACGCAATCCGACTTCGGGCAATAAAAATAGCACGCTACGTCCGGCAAATTGGGAACGCCCGCGTCGAACACAGTCTTGCCGGTCTTTCATAATACGCAGACGAGCCTGTGCTCCTAACCAGATATGGTCTTGTCCCACTGCTTTTTTGATTTGTGTTTGGAATGTAGATGGAGATTCAGCCAACATAGCATGAACATAAACCGCATCACAAATCCCTGTCCGCTCGTCGAACGTCAAATGCCCACGCTTTGACAAGACACAACGACCAGGCGATTGATACACGGGCAATACCATACCACCAGATGCCCGCTCCACCAACTCAGATAGTTCCTGTAAGGTGTCCATTTGTAGATCGGATGGTAAAAGAGAATCAGTCAACGGTTCCACTGCTTCCACTGTGTCATCCTGGTCCAAGCACATGAGTAGACGATCCAGCCAGTTTTCTGTAACCTGAATACCCGTATCCAGCCAGGCAATATATGTGCTATCAAATGCAAGCGCGGATTTGTCTAAGACAACCTGTACCTGATGCGATGCAGCCCAATTTTCCACGTAGGTCCTTGTGAGCGCATTTACACCAGCACCTAGCAACAGAACCAACGTGTAAGGCTGTCTGGTACATTTCTCAAAAGCCGCCAGACACTTCTGAACAAGACTCAAGTCATGCTGGACATGTATGACGACATTCACCGGCTGTTTATGTAGGCGCACTCCGGTGGGCGCTATAACTGGGGGAATGGGAACCTGCTCACCCGGTACTATTGCAGGCTTGTGAAACAAACGTTCAAGCCGCTGTTCACGACGACTACCTGGCGGCATGAGCTTGGCCCGTAAATTTTGTAAGCGCTGTATCCACGGCCAAAGAATTCCACGTTCAAGATCAGCCCAGCGTCTCTCCCATGCCTGTAGGTTGCCTTGCAAGACCTGCACATCACCTCGCAAGGCTTCCACTTGTGCCTGTACAACCACCAACTTGCTTTCTGCTTGCACCAACGCGCGATGGTCCTCCAGAACGATCTTGCGGCGCATTCGGTTTTCTCGTTCCAGACGGTTGAAATACCGTTCATAGTAAGCCAACAAGGCATCTGAATCCAGCGGTGCCCGGCGAAAACGAGCGCTCCACGAGCACAAAGGGGTAGCTTCAAAGGCTAAATCACGCACAAAACCATATTGCGAAAATAACACACTCCAATTCTCAGGCGAAAGGGCACTAACCGTTCCTTCCGTTAACGAGCAAATAACAAAAAGCACATCATCGCTATAGGTACTTATGTGAGCTATGGCTCGGCGCATGTCGATCCCATCATCTGACACCGACACATCGACAGCCACGACCAAATCATAGTGTTGCTCCACAGGTTGTGTTTCAGGAATTGATAGATGTTGAGCGTAGATCCCCAAATCATTCAGAGATTCCTTCAGGGCTGAACATGCTGCGCCGATCACCAACACTGTTTCAGGAGCAATCGCGTCGACAATCCAATGTGCAACCTGCCTGGCCCAAGCGATATCAATAATACCTAAAACACAAGACGGCAATGAACTCTCAAACCCAATTATCATAAACACTCAACATCAAGATGCTCAACGGTAAAAACTTTGACGCGTGATGTCCGATCATAGCCTCGAAAGCACTCGTCAATGATCAAACTTGCCAATGGCCGCCTAAATCGATCACTCCATGTTGTTTTTCGTTTTCTACGGCACGCACACGAAACGGGTATAGCCGGTCATGGTAATCATACGTTTCAGAATCATCACTGTTCACTACAGCAACAGAAACCGCGTAAGACCCTTCTAATAAAGGGAGTGCATTTATGCTATAGGAAATCTTCCCTACACCTTCGATAGACGCAATCTCCAACCCACCGATGCAGGTATTTGGCCCAGCAATATGTGTTCCATCGCTGCGATGAATCGCCAGCCCGAACACCGGACGCGCCACACGCTCTGTCGTCTTATAGTGCAATACGACTGTCAGCGGGTCACCGGTCTCAAAAAGCTGCGTTTCCTCACCCTCTCCAGCCAACAAGTGCACCTGTGTAATTTGCACTCGTCCGGTGCCCCAGCGCGTACTGTTTACTGGCTGCAAGTGCCCTTCGTCTTTCTCCCATGCATAAGTTGAATATCTCTGAGCCACCGCTTCAGCAGTGCCATCAGCCATCACTGCGCCAGAATCCAGCCAGATAGCCCGCGAACAATGCTTGCGCACCGCTTCGGCGTTGTGGGAAACAAACAACAACGTAATCCCATCTGCGCGCATCTGGTCAATACGTTCAAAACATTTCCGTTGGAATGCCGCATCTCCCACTGCCAACACTTCATCCACCAACAAAATCTCCGGCTCCATGTGCACCGCCACAGCGAATCCCAGCCGCACGTACATACCCGAAGAGTAGTGGTTCACCGGCACATCAATAAAGCGTTCCAGTTCCGAAAACGCCACGATCTCATCGAATCGACGATCCACTTCACGGTGGTTCAAGCCCATAATCGAAGCGTTCAGATAAACGTTCTCCCGCCCAGTCAAATCAGGATGAAAGCCCGCGCCCAGCTCAAGGAGCGCACCGACACGTCCTCCCACCGTAACCGTGCCGGAATCAGGTTCGAGGATGTGTGCAATCAGTTTAAGCAGCGTACTCTTTCCGGCTCCGTTTGAGCCGATGAAGCCCATCGTTTCCCCGGGGGCAATAGAAAAACTGACATCTTGCAATGCGTGCAAGTCGTCACGAACGCGGGGCTGCCGCCAGCAGCCAAAGTTGACCAACAACTCCTGAAAAGAACGCGAGCGCCCCCGGTGCAGGTTGAAGGCTTTGGAAACGTGATCAAAAACGATGATTGATTCTGTCACAGGCGATTTACTCATCCCTGCCGTCGCCACACCAGCAACAACACCACACCCACCAGGAGCAGTCCCACACCGCCAAAAAACAACCACGAGCCATTGCCATTACCTTCACTTTGATCTGACAAAGCATCAACCGGCGCAGTTGCTTCAGTAGAGAGTGAATCAGAAGATGGCGATGGTTCGCTAGACGACGCCTCGCCTGAAGCGTCAGTTGCGGCTGCACCCGGCGTAGACGTCTCTTCACTCGGGGGTACAGCAGTCGGCGTCGCGGTTGCAGTCATCGTCGTAGTCGGTGACGCCGTTGGCGTTGTCTCATCTGTAGTTGGCGTTTCGGTCACTGTCTGCGTGACAGACAGCGTCGATGTCACAGTTGGCGTGCTGCTCCCAGGCTCCATCGTCGCAGTAGGTCCCGCAGGGGATGGGGTAGCAGTTGGCGTATCAACAGGCGGCTGTGCAGTTGGAGGTTCTTGTGTGGGTGGTGGCTCAGTCGGTGGGCCAGGCGTAGGCGTGCGCGTAGGCACAGTCCAGTTGCCCTGCAGCGGTGGCATTGCCCAGACTGTCGGCATTGCCGCTAAACCGGATATCATAAGCGCAGCGAGTAGCCATACCACTAACATCCAATGTCGCTTGTTCATCACCTATTCTCCCTGCGATACCTGATAACAAATATGTAAACCGCTATCAACGCGCAGATTAACGTCATAGAAAAACACCCCGGCATCATCTACGCTGGGGTTAGCTTGCGAAGAACATAATACAGTATTTTGGGGCAAGCGCAAGATAACACGCGCCGGCACACTCTGCAATCCCGCTTGCTTTTGCCAGAGTAAATCATAGGCCAGCGTGCCATCAGGCATTTGCTCTACGACATTATCCGGCAGCTTGTACGTAAAATAGACCACGTCTTGCGATTTGGTCGGCAAGAGCATCGCATGCTCGAAAACGGTGTACGCCCCCTCCGGCGCCGCCGAGATGCGCGGCAAGCCGTCCCATGGCTCCCCATTGGCAACAGAATCTGCCGGGATCGAGTGACGGTTGGTTTCGACCAACTTTGCGCCTTCTGGCACATAGAAGCGCAGATACGCCCAGTAACAGCGATCCATCATCTGCTCGTATTCAGGATCGTAACGTGCTTCCGGAACACAGTCGATGTCCACATCACTCGCGTGTGTGTAGGTAAGCGTCATCGTCGCGCGCGGTGGTGATTGCGTGAGATCAACCTCGTAGGTGAATGCGCGATCCACTCTACCACTGGCCTTGTTATACCCCAGATTCGCCTCTACGACCATCGCGTAATCGCCCTCGGGGGCACGCAATCCACCATCCAAGCCCCACGCCGCCAGCAATGTCTGGAGTTCCTCAGCGACAAAGTACACCAGGACATGTTTCTCGGTCACAAGTTGCTGCCCGGTCTTCGCCAGGGTTAACCAATCCACATCGCCAGCAGAGACGCGCGCCATCACCGCTTCGGCCAACGGCTCCATAAACGACTTTCGCTGCTGCCACCACTCACCGAAGCGCTCATCATCCTCCTGCGCCCATGTGCTATAAAGATACTCAAGCAATGTCGCACCGGTTACAGGTTCTTCTGAGTCAGGCAAGGTGAGTGGGCCCAGCACGTCCAGCAAACGCTGCACCGCGTGTTGGTCTACGGCAATGATCCCGTCTACCGTTACCTCATGGCGAGGACGATACAGCTCTATTGCCTGGCGTGCCGCCGTCGGAAAATCAGGAGACCAGTTGCTATCGCGGAAGACCAATAATTCGATACCCATAAACTGGCGGAACGGCTCCGGCGAGAGAGGATAGGGCTGCGTGAAATCGTCTGCAGCATAACTGTCGGCAAACGTCATCTCTGCGACCTCTCCAGCCTCGACACGTATCTCCCCCACCCCGGTAATGAACCCACCGCCGGGCCGCAGCTCGCCTTCATTGAGAACGAGCAGCAGATAGGTACGCGGTGCGTCCAGCCCCAGCAAAGACGGTCCTGTCTCCGCCAGAGCTAGTCCATCGTCCAACAACGGCAACAACGAACCGAGTTGCTTCAACGGACTTTGCAAACGGCCCGGCAAGGCATCCATATCAATAGTCTCAAAAGCTGCACAGGCTTTGGTGACAGCGGACTGAGCACGCGGCAAGACTGGCATAAGCCGCATAAAGACATCCGGCACTCTTTCCAACAGCGATTCGCCAGCCTGAAAAGCTATCACGGTCGGTTCTGCAGCGTCCCACAACAACACACCGGCCTCGGTCAGCCCGTCGGCCATGGCCAGCAGCGCGGGCGCGTCACCTGCCAGCGGGCCGACCTTCGGCAGCCACCTGAACGCCGGTCCCATCCCGGCAAGCCAGCCGACGTTGCGCCGCAGCACCACTACATCGCGCCGCGTCTGGTGCAGCAGCGTCCCCAGCGACGCCGCATCCCTCGCCAGAGGATCGTCATCCAGCAACGCCTGGGCCGTCTTCAGCGAGCGCACCAGCGATCCTGCTGCGATGGCTGTCTGCCCCACCCAAACTGCGACCAAAAGTAGCCCCAGCACGATCAGGCCGATCCCGATTTTTCGCCTATGTTGTGCGATTACGGACACGCAACACCCTCCTCCACCACTCGGCACAAAGGCCGTCCTACAGCATAATCTTCTGGCACAGCAACCTCACATCCTGTCCGTATGAACAAAAACTGCCGGTAACTCTCCTGCCACCACAGATTGCGGTCGATGACCAACACGCCCCTCCGCAGCCCCACAGCCTCCTGCGCATACCACAGCGCGAAGGTGTACGGGTCGCCCTGCGTTGTCACCAAAACAGCATCCGCTGGAGTCGCCGCCAACACTTGATTGTACCACAACACCGCCTCGTCATCGCGGTGCAGGTCCATAGCTCGCCAGTTCCATGCCAATAGCACAAGCGGTAAGACCAACGTTGCCCACGCGGGCAATCCCTTATCCACCAGCCAGCGCAGACCCGCACCTAGCAAAGAGATAAGGAGTGGTAGCAGCGGCAGAAGATACACCAGCGAATCTGGCGTGGCATAACCGATCGCGAACAAGCTCAACAAGCCACCCGCTACCGCCAATCCCACCACCTTCCAACGTCGCTTCCGCCACATCAACCAACCGCCAAGCAACACCAACGCACCGCCTACCGGCGTAAACTGCCGCACCAGTAGCGCTGCCCACGCCGCCAGACGCGCAGGCCAATCGGCCAGCGGCAACCCGAAGGCATAGCCTTGATACAACCGTGCAGTCACTACCTCCCACCAACCGGCAAACGTGCGTAAATCTCCCCACGGTTGCGGCCAGCGCCCCAGAAACGGGAGAAATGCATACGGAAGCAGACCAATAATGACGCCTAAAATGTAGAAGGTAAAACGTGATGCGTAATACGTGATGCGTGATGTGTGATCGGGACGCTGACCGCCATCAACGAATAGATAGATCAAGCACAATGAGATCAACAGTAGCAACGTCGGGTGAACTGCTATCCCCAGTCCGCACACGATACCCGACAAAAGCCACCGACGATCCACAACTCGCGATTCGCAATTCGTAATTCGTAATTCGTAATTCGCCAACGCCGCAAAAAACGCCGCTGTCGTGTAAACCTCCGTGATAAGGGCTTGCGACCAGAACAATGGAGCAAAAGCCAACGTGAGGGCCGCCGAGAGCACAATCCACGACGATTTTTCCCGACGCTGTAGCGTCAGCGCGACCAACATCACCGTACCTGCTGCCATTAGCGCTGAAAGCACGTTAAGCCGCCAGGCCGGATCGCGCAGGGGGAGCAACACAAAAAATCGCGCCAACGTCAAGTAGAGGGGAAAACCTGGGGGATGTGGCATCCGCCCCGTGACAGCCGCCGTGATAAAGTCACCACCATCCGCACCCCAATGTGCCCAGGTAAGTGAGGGCGCCATCGTCAGCGCATACACCAGCAGGGCAATCCCGCCTGCCACAAGAGGAATCGGCAAGCGTGTACGACCGTTCATTTCACCACTTGCCGCAGCAGACCGAGTGCCAAGCCCAGCCCCTGCACAACCACGCGCAATAGCGTCACAGCGGGCCAGAGCAACGCCACAGCCCGGTCGCGCTGCCAGGCCCAACGCACAAAGGACAGCGTCGTCGCCAGGAAAAGGACGAGCAGGAAAAGCGCCGCAAGCCACGCCGGAGGCCAAAACACCCCTACGACCGCTGACAGCCCAAGCAGCGCGGCCAGCGCGAACTGAGGCTTCAACGTGGGATCGGTGTGCGCATCGCCGGAGATTTTGTCGGGATAGCGGACATAGAGCAATGCGCGCCAATAGCCAAAGCGCGCCTTACGGGCCAAATAGCGCCCCAACGTCGCCGGGTGTTGATGCCAGACCCAGGCATCCGGCGCAAAGACGAGCCAATGTCCTGCTCGCGCCAGCCGGAAGGAAAGGTCCACATCCTCTGCCGAAGGGATCGGGAAAGCTGTGTCGAAACAGCCGTATTCCACAAGCAATGCCCGGCGATACGCCGCTGCATACGTGTCGATAAAGTCAATGTGTTCAAGCTCCGCCATCCGTGCGTAGCGAATCTCGAACTCCAACTGTACCAATCGGGCGATCAGCGACGACTGCCGGGTGCGATAGGTGCCTTTGACGCCCATCACCTGAGGATCGGCCAGCGGTGCAACTATGCACGCGATCCAATCCTCTGCCGGTTCACAGTCGGCGTCGGTGAACAGAACGATCTCGCCCTGCGCCGCTTCGATACCAGCGTTGCGCGCCGTGGATGGCCCACCATGGGGGATGCGCACAACACGATCCGCACCGGCTTCCCGCGCCGCATCGCCTGTGGCGTCAACGGAACCATCGTCCACAACAATGATTTCATAACGTGTGCGCTCTATTGTTTGCTGTGCCAACGCCCGCACACAGGCGCCGATCACACCCGTCGCCTGATGGGCCGGCACAATCACCGAATAATCAGGGACGCTGGTTGCTACTGGCCGAGCCATGCACCCTCCGCGCGATCTGCATCCCCAACACCAACACGCCCGTCGTGATCAACGGTGGGCCCATCACCACCAGGTGCAGCACCAGGCCAATCGCCAGCGCCACATCGTCAGGCACCTCAAACAGTCCAAGCGAGACAACGCAGATACCTTCGAAGACACCCAAACGCGCTGGGGTCGGCACAACCGCATTGCCAACCATCAACGTCGCCAATAAAAAGACGGCGGCGACCGGTAGATTGACATCAAATGCGCGCATCACGGCCCAGTTCGAGATTGCCCCAAATCCCCATGTGACCACCGTCCAAATAAAAACCCGCCCCGAAGCATGAGCGCTTTGCAGCGAATTCAATCCCTGCGCCAGTCGCTGCAGACGTGGCAACAGCGCCTTATCCCATCCCGCCGGGAAACGTGCCAAAATCAGCGCCGCCCAGCGGAATAACACCTCTTGCCAGCGCAGCCCAGCCCACAAAACCAGGCCACCCACCACAAGGATCACCGCCGTGCTCCACGTCGAGTTGGAGAACCACTCAGGCAAAGGCGCGAGCGCCAGCAACAGCAGACCACACAGCAGCAGCGCCAGCATATCCCACGCTTTCTCCAGGGCCACACTTCCTAGCGCCTCTGACGCACCGGCAGCACGCATCGTGTCAGGCTCCGCGTCCTGCTCTGTACCGCGTTCCGGGCGCACCCACATCGCGCGCACCAGATCGCCGCCACGCATCGGTAACACCATATTTGCCACCTGGCCAACCAACAACGCCGTCATTGCCGGCCAAAAGCGCAGGTTAGCACGCCACAACAACGCCTGCCAGCGCCATACGCGCGCAAAGAACGTTCCCACAATCGCCAGTACACCGGCAATTACCCAGGTATAATTGGCTGCTCGCAGCGCGGCGAGCAGCTGCGCCCAATCCAATTCGCGGGTCAGCAACCACAGCGAAACGACCATCACGCTAAGGCTCAAAATCCAGCGAAAAACTTGCATCCGCGCTTTGAGTTGTGCCACCCAGTTATCCATACACTCAATCACTCACGTAAGAAATCCAGGTCTGTCCCAGTGCTGTCCAACGCCCGTTCGCGTCGATCAGATTGCCGGTAGGATAGACTGTGTAGTACAGACTGAACCAACACCAGCGTTGTACCAGCCGTCCGCCATCGCTCGGGTCGCCAAGCCCAGCATCCGCCGCCGTCAGGAAAAAACGCCACGTCTCACGCAGAAACTCGGCCATCCGCTCCGGCGAGAAGCCATAATCCTCCGGCATTGGCACACCGAACTCGGAGACAATAAGCGGCTGCCCGCCATATCCCCGTGAGACCATCCAGCGGCGAAAGTCGTAGATCTGCGACCGGAAGGCGTTCAAGTTGCCGGAATCATCGATACTGTACAGCACACCGGTATTGTCAGCAATGCCCGGCGGAATGTCCACGCCCCACGAGTTGCGCTCCTCGCGGAGCATATAGTTGTGGATGTGCCAGGCTTGCGCCGGAAGCACCGTACCGAACTCGGCCTGGTAAGCCTGCAGGACGAGATCGAGATAGCGCAGACGCAGCGGTGTGGGCTGCGCAATGCCACCTACAGCCACCACCGCCGAAGGATCGCCAGCTTTAATTGCCTGATAGGCTTCATAATACAGCCGCGCATAGGTTGCCGGGTCTACGTTATCCTGCCAGCGCACGTCTGGCTCATTGGAAATGAGCCAGGTGGAACCAGGGCGCGCTGCCGCTACCGCGGTCAACGTCGGCGCAGAGGACGAGAGCTTGCCACCTGACATCCGCACCGTAGGCATATAAGCCACACCCGGCGGTAGTGAAATCGAACTTCGCGCCGCCCAATCCATCACCCATCCTAGTCGTAATACACTCAGATCACTCGGTAACGCCACACTACCCGGTAGTGAGATGCCCAGCCGGAAACGTTCGTGCGCCGGGACGACAAAGCCCGCGGGAGCGGGTATAATTGGCGTATCTGTCGGCGGAATGGCTGTCGCGGTGAACGCGGAAACATCAAGCGTCGGGGATGGCGTCGGGGATGCCTCGGACCGCGATGTTGGGGTCAATGCTGGCGCAAGGTCTGGTGTTGACGTCAATTCGGGCGTCGGCGTGAATGTGGGATCATCCGACGTTGGGGCCGGTGTTGCAGTTGGAAGGGGTGCAGCAGAGTCCATTGGCTCTGCTGTCCGGGTGGGGATAAGCGGTTCTGATGTCGGCGAGGGCACAGCGGTCAATGTTCCCGTAGGATTATCCTGCGATGCGTCCAAAGGCGGTTCGGCTGTCGCCAATCGCAGCGATGGTGCGCCCACCAGCATCAACGCCATCCCCGCCACAATAAACAAAGCAGCCGTTAGTAGAAGCACATAAGATTTCCCGGTGGATCGCCGTGCGGACATAGAATCTCAATGATCTCTTTTACGATATATGTATTAGCGATCCGGCATAGGTTGTAGCGCCGGGTCTCCCAACAACACAAAACTAATCTCTGCGTCCTTCGACTGAGCGGCGTCCCAGCCGGCCAACAGTGCATCGCCGATCGTGGCCCCATCGACCAGCGCGCTTTGGAAAGCCAACGTCATCGCCGATTGGTCGCCGGTCGTCGTCTCAGCGGTCGGCCCGACAAAAGCGACGACGCCCTCAGGATCACGCAACCACACCTCACTAAGCCCCATCTGCGTGGGATGCGTGAAATTCGCCGAGAGACACGTCCACGCCGCCACAACCGTTGGCCCATCCCATGCACCGGCATCGTCCACAGTGAGGAATTTCTCGTCACCCAGGACGGGCAAGCTGCCGTGCCCGCTGTAGACCAGTACGCCCGGCGCGTCACGCAGCCAGCGCAGCAAGTCGCGGCGCGCGTCGTCCGCCGCGTCTCCCAAACGCAAATCGGGCGCAGCCACGTTTGCCAGCGCATCCGTCATCGCGACAAATTCAGGCTCATCATCGTGCAGTAACAGCAGGCGCGAAGCCGGTTCCCAGGCCAACGTCTTATCAACCATCGCCTGCACTTCGGCGACAGTCGAGGCAGGGAAACGCCCCACCGCGACCAGCGGTTCGCCGTCATCGCCAAGCACCAGCGCGCGATCTGAGGCTGTATCACCCAGGAAAACGGTGCGCCCCCAGCCTGTCGGCACAAGCGTCGATCCTGTCTGCCACAGGGCGCGTGGATCGGCGGAAGCATCGCCCACCAGAAGGAGATAGTGCAGTTGCCCCTGC
>JAFGSL010000255.1 GCA_016934645.1 Anaerolineae bacterium | reverse complement strand
GTGATTGCGCGTGACCGTCACCGGCGCGCCCGGCGTGAAGCCGAGCGCCGCCAATCGTGAAACAAAGCGATGTCCGCCGCGCAGTTGGTGAATCAATCCCGTCTGCCCTGGCTGCAATGCTGTTAATGGAACCATGTACCATACCCCCAACGAAAAAGATAAATGCCACGAATACGACTACAAGACCTCAATCCAAATCACATTTGCGCTTTCCAACGGGATGCTCGCCAGCCGCTCCTCCACCTGAACGACGATCTCAGTCTCTTGCTTTTCAATCACGGTTATCTGGCGGCCGGGCAGCAACCCCCACGCTTGCACATCGCGCAAAACGTCGCCAGATTCCGGCGCGATGCGCGTCACCCGGCCACGCGCGCCCACCGGCACATGGCGCAAACAGGTGTCGACATACGCACGTTTGCTCGGTGGAATCGGCACGCCATGGGGACAGCTAACCGGGTCACCCAACAACGCAGACAGACGCTCCGTTACCAACTCAGGCGCCGCGTGTTCCAGCATGCCCGCGATCTCGTGGGCCTCAGACCAGGGCACATCGAGCATATCGGTGAGAAATCGCTCCCACAGGCGATGCCGGCGCAACAAAGCCATCGCAACCGCCTCACCTTGCGCGCTCAACGTGACGCCGCGATAGGGATAATAGCAAATCCAGCCCTGCTGAGACAACTTCTGCACCATCTCGTGGATCGAGACCGGCGAGAAGCCGAAATAGTCTCCTAATGCCGATAGAGGCAGGGGGGACTCAGGATCAACCCGCAGTCGATAAATCGCCGCCAGGTAATCCTCCACGCGTTCGCGAACTCCAATACCGTTTTCCATAGTTGTTCTCTGTGTCGTAAATTATAAGGTACACCTTATAATTTGATTATAACACCGATGCCAACCACGTCAAGCGCAACGGTTATTTGATTCAGGGCAGCGCATTTGGGAATCTTGTCTCGGCGTGCCGCCATTGTGATCCAAGTTGGATTTATCTTGCTCTTTCGGCTATCGGTGTTATCATAAAATTCAAGATTATGGAAACCGAAGACATACTCCAAACTTTGCCCAAGAGCCAGGCCCGCCACTGTCCGGTGTGTGGCGCGCGGGTGGCCGAGGAGGCCAAAGTCTGCCTGATGTGCGGCGCGACCTTGGAGGAAGAGGCCAAGATCGAAGCGCCGCCACCGAGTGCTGCTCCACAGCGGATGAAAGTGGTACAAATCATCATTATGGCCGTCGTGGCGGTGATCATCCTGGGAGGATCGGTGATATTAGGACTGCGGCTGACGCAAGGTGATCTCTTTGCGCCAGCCGAACTGCCCACCTTTACCCCAACCCAGACCAGCGTGCCTACCTTCACCCCCACGCCCACACGGACGGCAACGCCCACCCTCACACCCACACCGCTCCCCACGCCCACGCCGCTGCCGCCGCAAACCTACACCGTGCAGTCGGGGGATACGCTAGGCGGCATAGCAGTCCAATTCAACATCACCGTCGAGGAGCTGAAAGCCTTCAACGACCTGGAGTCCGACGACATTGGCTCGGGGGATAGCTTGCGCATCCCGCCCCCCACACCTACACCCGGACCTACCCCCACCCTCGATCCCGGTGTGCCGACTGCGACATACGCGCCCTATCTCCTGCACACCGTGCGTTCTGGCGAAACTCTCTCGACTATCGCCCAACACTATGGTGTGGGCGTCAGCGACATCGTGCTGGCGAGTAATCTGCCGGAAAACACCGAAACAATCCGCCCTGAGCAGGTGCTCGTTATTCCGCAGTATACCCCGACACCGCAAGCTGACACCGCGGCCATCGTCAGCAGTGCGCCCACACCTGTGCTGAATTATGCCGCCCCAGAGATGCTCTATCCGCCAGATGAGGCGACCTTCACCGGGCCGGAGGCTAACATCATCCTGCAGTGGGCGTCTATCGGCATCCTTTCCGATAAGGAGTTCTACAAACTCGAATTCATCGCGCCGACGGCGGAGGGGAAAACCACCATCAATGTTTACCAGCGTTCCACCGCCTGGCGAGTGCCGGCAGACCTCTTTCCACCGGAAGGCGGCGAGGACCGCACCTGCGCGTGGCGCGTCAGCGTCGTACGGCAGGTGACCAGCGGCAGCGATCCCACGTACAAAGTCATCAGCCTGACAGGGAGACGGCGCACATTTGTCTGGAATGTCACTGCACCGTGAACGACTATCGGACTAAAATAAAAGGGAGAAAACCATGCAGAGGATAAACAAAGTGGTTGCCGAGTTTTTCTCACAAGGGTATCGTATGTCGGGAACTTATGTCGTCACCAAGCGCCCCCTGGCCGACGAGATCTACGACCCAACGACCAACTATCTGCAATTGGAGGAGGCTTACCTCTCGCCGATTATGGACCCTGCCAAAATCAGCGCCTATTACACCACCACCCTCTTCGATAAATCCAATCTGGATTTTGTGCTGACGCTCGACAAGAAAGACGGATTACGCCGCGATCAAGCCTACGGCATGGGCACGTACCAGTTATCGATCTGTCTCACCGTCCCATTTTTCGAGATCACCGGACAGTTGTTTTTGGTCAACAGGAATTTCAATCCGCGGATTTATCTTAGCTCAGATGCCGGTATCTTCATCACCCTACTCGATGTCTCTGCACACTCCACCTTCAATCCCGATATCAGCTATCAGGGCGGTGCAGCGTTGATCAACCGCGCGCACATCAGTTTCTTCGGCGAAACCACCAGTTAATCACGAGGAGGCAAATGATGTCCCGAATCCTGATCATTGATGACAACTACGATATGCTCAGTATGCTCAAGATGATCCTGGAAAGACAGGGGAAGCATGAAGTCATCGCCTGTACCAGTGGACAAGAGGGGCTCGAGGCAGCATTCAAGGAACTCCCCGACGTCGCCCTGGTCGATGTGATGATGCCAGGGATGAGCGGCTACGATGTGGTCAAACGACTTCGCGCCGACCCGCGC
>JAFGSL010000254.1 GCA_016934645.1 Anaerolineae bacterium | reverse complement strand
CTTTCTATACTAAGATTTCGACCTATCTATATAGTATGACTGGAGAAACGTTTCCGGGCCCTACCAGTTGGCAGGGCCCGGTTTGCTTGGGTTGAGCTTCACTTTCGCTTGGGGTTGAGTTTCCCCCTCTTTTTCACTGCGCTAGCCCGTTGCTGGATACTGGATGCCTGATGCTCGATGTCTATTCGCCATTTTCTGAAGAGCGTGCTATACTAAAAAGCAGCCACAGCGGATAAGAAATGCTGACTGCCGATGACTGAAAGCTGAGAGCTAACCATGACCAAAAAGGAAGAACCTAATCCTACCATCAAGCGCGTTTCGTGGATCATCTGGGGTGGATTGGCGGTGCTGATTATCGTGCTGGTTTCCGCCTTCTCCCGCGCTTGGACGATGAACCAGACGTTGAAGGCCGAAATCGCCACGCTCGCCCCGATGCTCACCGCCGCGTTGGAAGAACAAACCACGTTGCAGGCGCGGCTCGAGTATGTGCAGAGTGACGCCTATATCGCCGAATGGTCGCAAGTCCATGCCGGGATGACGCTGCCCGAAGAGACGCTGGTCGTTCCGATTGTGCCCACTTCTACTCCTACGCCCATCCCCACCGCCACGCCAGTTCCTATCCCTACGCCCACCCCCCTTCCCTTCTGGCAGAAGTGGTGGCGTGCGCTAACAGGCGACAAATGACGTCTGATCTGCTGACTGCTGCCATCACCTTCGCCCGCGAAGCTGGCGACGTTGTGCGTCAGGGCTTCGGGAAAGTGCAACGCCTCGACTTCAAAGGTGCGGTGAACCCCGTCACCGAGACCGACGCCGCTGCTGAGGCGCTCATCCTCTCCCGGCTGCGGGCTGCTTTTCCTAGTCACGCGATCCTGGGGGAAGAAACGGGCGGCAGCCCGTGGGATGTCACGGGGCCGATCTGGCTCGTCGATCCGCTGGACGGAACGAATAACTTCGCGCACGGCTTCCCGCATTTCTGCGTGTCCATCGGAATGATGACCGGCGGCGAACTCCAGGTTGGCGTTGTCTACGACCCGCTGCGGGATGAGTTGTTTGCGGCACAGCGTGGCCACGGCGCGACGCTCAACGGCAACCCCATCCATGTGACGTCAGTAGCGCATCTGGCGGATGCTTTCCTGGCGACCGGTTTTGGCTACAATCGCCGTGTCGCTGCTGATAACAACACGCAGCGCTTGGACGATTTTCTGAGACGCTCGCAAGGCGTACGCCGGGCTGGCTCGGCGGCGCTGGATATGGCCTACGTTGCCTGCGGGCGTTTCGATGGGTATTGGGAGTCGTATCTCAGTCCCTGGGACCTGGCAGCGGGCGTGCTGCTGGTAAAAGAGGCCGGAGGGCGTTACTCCGATTATACCGGTGGGACGACACAATTGTACTCCGGACACGAAGTTCTCGTCAGCAACGGCTTGATCCACGCTGAGATGCTGCGTGTGTTACGGGAAGGCCCGGCTGCGCCGCATCCTGATTTTCCAGATCTGTCAGGTCAGTAGTATCCTCGCGATCTTCCGGTCGGCCACCGACATCGGCAGTGCTGCGATCTCCTCAGGCGTCGCCCAGCGGAAATCGTCACACTCGATGCACTGCGGTGCGGGACTCCCCACCCCCAGACGGCAGTCAAACGCATGGAGCGTGATGCGGAAGTGCGTATAAGCGTGCTTGACCACGGTGAGCGGCTCGCCTGGTTTCACCTCAACCTCGATGCCCAGTTCCTCGCGCATCTCGCGTTGCAGGGCGGCGGGCAGTGTCTCGCCATCCTCACACTTTCCGCCAGGGAACTCCCACAACCCGCCAAGCATGTCCTCTTGACGGCGCCGCGCCACCAAAAAGCGACCATCGTCACGGCGCGTTACGGCAGCGACGACGTCGTAATGCGGAACTGGCTTGCGAGGTTTAGACTGGGGGAAAGCTTCCGGCTTCCCCAGAGCGCATGCGGAACAAAGATCGCGCCACGGGCAGAGGAGGCATTGCGGTGATTTTGGCCGGCAGAGTGTCGCACCCAATTCCATCAGCGCTTCGGTAAAAGCGCCAGGCGTGGCTGGCGAGCCGGGTGAATAGGCAGGCAACCACGCGCGCACGGCATCTTCAAGACCGGCGACATCGGGTACGGGCCACGCTAACACTCGTGCCATCACACGCCGGACGTTGCCATCTACTGCCGGAGTCGGAATGCCAAAGGCGATGCTCGCAATCGCGCCGGCTGTGTACGCACCGATGCCGGGTAACCGGCGCAACGCATCTACATCGGCAGGGAGGTTGCTGTTGTGCTCAGCAACGATCACCTGCGCGGCACGGTGCAGCGACCGTGCACGACTGTAATAGCCAAGTCCTTCCCACAGTTTGAGCACATCCTCGAGCGGAGCCTCCGCCAACACCGTGACCGTGGGGAAACGCGCCATAAAGCGCTCGTAATAGTCGCGCACTTTCTCCACCTGCGTTTGTTGGAGCATCACTTCGGCGACCCACACCCGGTAAGGTGTGCGATCGTGCCGCCAGGGCAAATCGCGTGCGTGTTGCGCGAACCATGCCAAAAGGCTCTCTTGCGCCGCAGCGCGATGTGTTTGCAGAAAGGTAAGTTGTTCGTTATCCAGACTCATTGTTGAGACGAATTGCGAATAGCGAATTACGAATATTGAGCCGTGACTCGTAATTCGCTATTCGCAATTCTTATTCCTCTTCCTGTTTCTCTTTCTCTAGCCGTTCGAAATACTCGCGGATTTGCGCCGCCAGCACCTGGGAGATGCCCGGTACGGTCATCAGTGTTTCGACGCTGGCTTTCTGGATTGCATTCAGCGAACCGAGTTCTTTGAGTAGCGCACGTCGCTTTATCGGACCGATGCCGGGGATTTCATCAATCTGCGAAGCCAGGCCGCGTTTGGCACGCCTCTGCCGGTGATAGGTGATGGCGAAACGGTGGGCTTCATCGCGGATGCGGCGCAGCAGCAGAATGGCGGGGGCAGCGGGATCGAAGCGTATTGAGGTGGAGCGTCCTGGTTTGAAGACCTCCTCCTCGCGTTTTGCCAAACCCACCACGGGCACTTTCTCCTGCAAATCGAATGCCTTTAGCACCTCCACCGCCATCCCTAATTGGCCTTTGCCACCATCCACCACGACCAGATCGGGGAGCTTGGCCCACGCTTGGCTGCCCCGCGTTCCCTTCAGTTCGCCGTTTTCCATACGTCGCCAGCGGTCGAATCGGCGTGTGAGTACCTCGCGCATGCTGGCGAAGTCATCCTGCCCCTCGACGGTCTTGATCTTGAAACGGCGATAGTCGCTTTTCTTGGCGACGCCGTGTTCGAATACCACCATGCTGCCCACGACTTCGACGCCTTGTGTGGTGGAAATGTCATAGCACTCCATACGCACGGGAGGTATCGGCAAGCCGAGTTCTGTTTGTAATTCGGCCAGCGCTTGCTCGCTGCGATGTTTGTCCAGTTCCCACTGCGCCTTGAGCATGCGTAGAGTTTCCGTGGCATTCGTCGTTGCCAGATCCAGCAAGTCGCGCTCTGGACCCTCGTGGGGGACGTTGAGGTAGACGACGTCCCCGCGCTTGGTGCGCAACCACGATTCGAGGACGGCGGCTTCGGCGATCTGGGCAGGCAGCAGAATCTCCGGCGGTACCATGGCGGCCTCGCTGTAGAACTGTTGGAGGAACGCCGACACGATTGCCTGCTCATCCTCCTCCTTGCCGCCTTCCATCATGAAGAACTCGCGGCCCAACAGCTTGCCGTTGCGCACAAAGAATACTTCCACACAGACGTTGCCGTTGTCGCGCGCCAAGGCGATAACATCCTGGTTTGTGGCAGCGGTGGTGATGACACGCTGTCGCTCCATCACTTGCTGTAACGCCTGAAAACGGTCGCGCAGTTGCGCGGCCCGCTCGAATTGCAGCGATCCTGCCGCCTCCTGAACCTGGCGCTTGAGATCGTCCATCACGGCTTCGGTCTCGCCGCCCATAAAGCGTACTAGCTGCTCGATAGTCTCCATATACTGCGTGTGATCGATTGCGCCGACGCATGGGCCAGAGCAGAGTTTCAGATCGTGGTAGAGACACGCGCGCCGGTCTGTTCCGGTGATCTCGCGATCGCACGTGCGGTAGGGGAACAGACGGCGCAGCAAGTCTAACGTCTCGCGCAGCGCGCTGGTGGAGGTATACGGGCCGAAATAGCGCCCGTCGTCACGACGCATCCGGCGCGTAATAAGGACTTTGGGGAAATCGTCGTTGGTGACTTTGAGATACGGGTAGCGCTTGTCATCCTTGAGGCGGACGTTGAAGCGCGGGCGATATTTCTTGATGAGGTTGGCTTCCAGGATCAGTGCCTCGACCTCCGACTCGGTGATGATCCATTCGAGATCGGCGATTTCCGCGACGAGGCGGCGCGTTTTGGCATCCTCCTGGGCCGAGGCGTGAAAATACGAGCGCACACGATTGGCGAGGTTGATCGCCTTTCCTACATAAATCACCTGATCCCGGACATTGTGCATAAGATACACGCCGGGATTGGTAGGGAGTGTGGCAAGTTTCTGCTGAATTTTTTCTGAGCGGTCCACGCCCTTATTATACAGCAAACTCCCCAGGCTTGGATATGACCTGGGGAGTAATCGAAGACTACAAAGTCTTACATGTTATCCAATCGAACCGACACCTGCGCTGGACGAAGAACTTGCCAGGCGCAGACGTTCGCTTAGATTTTGTGGTCTCGGCGCGTATTTAGACGAACGTGAGCAAGTGCAGCCCTAACTCCCACATAATTTCGTCCAGATTGGCTAAAATCAGGCCGACGGGCAAGACACAACAGCAGCACAGGAACAAAAGCACCGCCACGACGATCAACACAATGATCAACGTCTGGTTGTTCTTCTTGGGCGTGGCTTGTTCGGCAGGGCTCATCTCTATTGGTTGCGGCGCGGGCGTGACTGGCGGAGGTGCGATGGTATCCGGTGGCGGTCCGAAGGTGATGGGCTGTTGCGCTGGTGGGCCAACCGGTTCGGGTTCAGGTGCTTCGAACGACGGAGCGCCCAAAACCTCTGTTTCGGTAAGCGCCTCTGGCAGTGGTGGCGCGACCTCTTCTACTTCGGGGGACGCCTCCTTAATCACAACCTCTGGCAAGGGTGGTGGCGTGACAGATTCCTCGGCAGCAGCCTCCTCGATGTCTTCAGGCAGCGGTGGCGGTCCAGATTCGTTGAATGGCGATGGCAATTCGGCTTCGGGTTCAGCCGGTTCTGTTTCCGATGGGTCGGATTTCTCAAAGTCTTCAGTCATGGATTCTCCCCTTTCAGTTGATCAATACGGACATCACATTGAGGCCCAATTCGTACATAATCTGGTCACCATAGGTCCAGAGTGCCCAGATTGCCCCAGCTGCGCAACAGCACAGGAGCAATAGAACGACGACCACGATAATAATGATTACGGTATTGTTCTTTTTCTTCGGTGGCGGCGCTTGCGGGGCTGAATAATACGATGATGAATCCGGTTCGTAAAATGGGTCTTGGGTCATTATAACCTCCTTATCAAGCTAGTCTAGGCGCGAAGATTCGCGCGTCGTTAGTCAAGAATTCCGATAAAGCCAATATCAGCGTATAGAGCGCGCTGTGCGTGTTGAAGCCACAGCACGCGCCTCGGCACGCTGGCGCCGCCAGCGTACGACCAAATAAATCAACAAGATCAGCAGGAAGAACCAGGCCAGAATCAGGTAAGGAAAGACGATAGCGGCCAACGAAACCAGGGCTGCCACAATTTCTTCGATGGTGCTCACAATGGGATTGCCGACGCCGCCTGTTGTCGCTGTGACCACGGGACGCCCGCCTGATTTTGCCAGGTGCACGCCCCCAGCCAGCACTACGCCACAGGCAAAGGCTAGTACTGGATTCAGATGAATGGTGTCCTGGGTCGTAGCGGCAAATACAATTGCCCCGGCTGTGGGGCGGACAAGCGTCTGGATGACGTCATTCACAGTGTCGACGGCAGGAATTTTGTCGGCCAACACGTCCACGGTCAGCAGAACCGCCAACAGGCCGATGATCCACCAACTTGTCAAGGCCGACCACGGTTCCTCCAGTTCCACCAGTCCGGTGAAGCGCGCCAGGAGCGACAACACCAGCATTGGAATGTATGCATTCAACCCCGCTGATGTGGACAGCCCAAAAGCTGACGCGAGATTCAAAAGCCCTTCAATCATGACGCTCCTTAAGGACTACATTCAGACAGGATTGCAGGAAGAAGTAGTCACTACTGTCATTATATGGATGTTACGCAAAATAGGCAAATAAGTTGCGTAGAGCGGGGATGCGCAGTGATTCGAAAAGCAAAAGCGGCAGATATGGGCGGAGTTAACTGGTACGCCCCAGCCGTGGGGGTGTAGCCAACG
>JAFGSL010000253.1 GCA_016934645.1 Anaerolineae bacterium | reverse complement strand
GAGCGGTTTGATCAACAGCGGCATCTCGCCGACGTCGTGACTGTAGAGCTTGCGCTCGACGCGCCGGGTCGTCATCCGGTCGCCAAAGGTGGTGGTGAGCCAATTTGAATGTTCTGCCGAAAAATGTCCCATAGTATTCTCCTCCGAATTACGAATTACGAATTACGAATTACGAATCACGAATCACGGAATCTTGCTTCCTGCCTCTTGTATCTTATCTCCTGCCTCTTGTATTTTGTCAGCCACGAAACTGCGTAGAATATTCATCGCTTCGAGGATGCGGGGATCGCCCAGGGAGTAGTAGATGGAAGTGCCGTCGCGCTCGGCGTTGACCAGACCGCGCTCGCGCAGGATGCGCAGGTGGTGGGAGACGGTGGGCTGTGTCACATCCAGTAGTTCGGTCAGCTCGGTGACGTTGCGTGGCTGCTCGGCGACGAGGTAGAGCAGTCTCAGACGCCTGGGATCGCCCACGCCCTCGCAGATGTAGCGATGGAGTAACTCGATTTCCTGTTCGGAGATATTTTGTGAGATTTTCATCTTGTTTATATATTGATAATTATCTATATAGAACATGATCAATATATCATCATGCAGGAAAATGTCAAACTCGCAGCCTGGCCCCTTGTGGGCGTTCAGACGGGCACAAGGCCCTAGTACCGCGAAGCGCAAGTTTCTCACCAGATCATAATGCTTGGAGGGGACCGCCAGATCCCCGACTCTTGCGCACAGCCGGGGATCTGGCGATCCCCTTGAAGCTGTAGACCGAGGAGGAATTTATGCCGTGCTGTACTAGGCTACGGGAAATCCCGGATAGATTTGGATGTCTGTAATGCGTTAAAAACCACCAGCCTGAAGATGGCCTTCAGGCTGGTGGTGTACGCTAAAGTGAGAATTCTGCTATGCCGTGTGTCGCCTGCGCCGGAGGAACGCTAATCCGCCAAAAGCGGCGAAGACACCTAGCACGCTCAACCATGTCGCATTTTGTGCGACGATACTTTGCACGCCGACAACGTTTGGTGCGGCGGCAAACGTCGCGCTCACCGGTCCGGTCAGTGTTCGCGCTCCGCTGATGTCTTCGTCTTCCAGCTTGTAGTAATACGTTTGATCGCGAGAGACGCTGGTGTCAAACCACGTGTAGACGGCACCGAAAATTGAGCCAGGCGACTGGCTGGGGATAAGCGTGTCGTTGAGCTGGATGTATTCACCATCCACAGCGGTGCTGCGGTAGAGGTTGAAGCCGACGTTGTCCAGCTCCATAGCGGTTTCCCATGTGACGAGGATCGCGTCAGCCTGTGGCACAGCTTCGAAGCGCGCCAGGGTGACAGCCGTGGGCGCGGGACCAAGTGGCCCGTTCGTACTGTCGGTGGTGCCGACTGTGAAGTTGCTACCCAGACAGCTCACACTGATACCGGAGAAGGTGATACGGTCACCGGCCGTAGTGACGGTTGCACCGCAGGTCGACGTGTAGTCACTGAAATCGCCAGTTGTTCCTGAACGCCCGAGCAGGTGGTAGTAAGACGCATCGCCAGCGGAGTAGCCGGTGATCCCACTGTCGCTCATATCGAAGATGATGGTGACCGTGCCGCCGCTGGTGCCGCTGGCATCTGTGACGTCGATGTACCAGTGCCGCGACCACCGGGCAGGAACATACTCGGTGTCCCACCCAGAAGGCAGGTCGGCGGCGGTCGTCTGGTTGTTCCCGCCCTTGAAGCCGAAGAGCAGCCAGTCACCGTTATCCTGTAGGAAGGTTCCATTTTGGACGATCATCCCTTCAGAATGCGATTCCGTGTGGCTGTCGGTCCCGTCGGTTCCGATGCCTGCGACGCCGAGGTCGAAGTCCCCATTGCCGCTAGTGTCGCCGTCGTAGTGATCGCCAGCGCCGAGGGTGATGTCGTACTTGGCGCTCAGGTAGTTGTGGACCAACGTGCGTTCGACGTCGTTGAGGACGGTGCTAAAGATGATGATTTCACCGATGTCGCCGGGAAAATAGTAATTTGGTATTCCAGTGCTATAATCTCCCGTGCCGACTCGCAGGGGGCCTTCTTCCTGATTTGGAAGATATGTAGGAGAGGCGTTCTGTTGATTGAATGCACCATTGACGTAGATACGCTGCAAGGTGCTAAGCGAGCTACTAATACAATCTCCAGTGATCAGTTCCCATTGGTCAGCCGTGACAGTCGTGTTGCCTACAGATGTGTAACTCATACCATTCGACACCCAGAATTGCCATGTGGATTGAGCGTAGAAGGCGTATCCTTGAAAGTCTTTCCGGCTGGTCAACGGGCTGCGATAATCTCCGGGTCCACCGGTAGTTTTCCACACACCGAAGATAGTAAATGCGGTGGGGTTGAGCGCGCTCTCGTAAGACCTTTCCAGATAGTCTGCCGATCCATCGTAGCGCGTTACCGGCTGGTTGTTGACGACGCCAGTTTGTAGGCTCGGCTGGTTGGCGGTGGTGCTCTGTGTGACGTTGTAGTCGTTACCGCTTTGATCGGCCCAACAAGCAACGGGATCGTTATTCGCCGCGGCGGTTGTGCAGGTATCGTTACTGTACACGCCCGCACCGGCTTTGAGCCACAATTCCAGGTTGCTGGTCCCATCCGCATCGCCGACACCACCCGGGCCATCGGTCTGGAGGCTGCTCGCTGAGACAGCAACAGGGAATACGCATCCCATCAGTATAACAAGAAATATCAATACCAAGTGCCATTTCATCATAGAAGTCCTCATGGTTCCCTCCTTATATCGATCAATTAATTATACTGTTGTCACGACGGGCGGGACATCGTTTACCATAGTCTATTATATATGATAGATGAGGAAAAGTAAACGTTGTGATTTTGTTAGAATTGTAATTATTATTGTAATTATTACCGCCTAAACGGATTTTACATCTTTGCTAATCTGTGCTAGACTCTGAATAATTTCACACTCGCCGGGATGATTCATCTATCAGCGCCTAGATCTCCTTGATCAGGCATACTGAAGAAATGGTATGTGTTTGATCACATTCCGTAACGTCTCTACCGACTGCTACGTCTTGGCCAGCCGGTGTACGTATGACTTACATCAATAGGGTATTCCATTTCGTTGACGACATAACTCGGATGTAATAATGAAATGCAACCACTGTGGAGCTGAGAATCCGGACGGATTCGCCTTTTGTGGGCATTGTGGCGCTTCTTTGAAAACACTATGCCAGCACTGTGGCTTTGAAATCCCCCCAGGCTTTGCTTTTTGTGGAAAGTGCGGCACCCCTGTATCCACTGCAAAGCTGGAACAATTGACTCAGGCAGACCTTGACCATCTCCGTGCATACTTGCCGACCTTGTTGGTGGAAGCCTTACAATTTGCAACCTTTCCGCCTCCGGCCAATCTGTTGGTGCAGTGTAACCAGTATTTGTCCAAGCTGCTGACTACTGTCTATACGCATTTACCTCCCTATCTGATCGAGTGGATCGTTCAGGATCCCGTTCCCGGCAAAGTTGGGGGGCAATTTCTCAAGGGGACCTTGCTTTTTGCCGACATCAGCGGCTTTACTGCGATGTCCGAACGACTAAGTCGTGTCGGGCGAGAGGGGGCAGAGGAAATCACCACGATTGTCAACCGCTACTTCAGCGCGATGCTCTCTGTCTTGCGTGAGCATCACGGGCAACTGATCAAATTTGGCGGTGACGCACTGCTGGGATTGTTCCTTGAGCCGGATAGCGCAACCCGCGCGGTGCAGGCGGCGCAAGGGATGCAAGCGTTGATGGGCGCTTTTGCTCAAACCAAGACCTCACAGGGAGTCTTTCCCCTGCGGATGAAAGCGGGTATCCATAAAGGACGTTTTTTTGCTGCGCAATTGGGAACGCCCCAGGATATGGAATATGCTCTCTTCGGCGCGGATGTGAACCGCGCGGCGGCAGCAGAGTCAGCGGCCGTCGCCGGACAAATCCTCCTGGACCAGGCGACCTACAACGCAATCACCACGCCTTGCATTGTGAGGCCTTCCGCACCAAATGCCCCTTATCTGAATGTTGAGGAGATTGAACCTTCACCAATGTTGTCCAGCCCTCTTAATCCGCCGCTGTTGCAGTTTTCAGAACCAACACTTGCTAACCTGCGGCGTTGTGTGGCACTTTTGGATGCGCTGACACCTTATTTGCCCGCCGGCCTTTTAGCGCGTATGTCTAACAAAATATCGACCGATATGTTGGCGACAGCAAACGCACCTATCACCAGTTTTGAAGGTGAACATCGACTGGCCGCCGTGTTGTTTGCCAATGTAGGTGGCCTGGGAGACCTTGCCGATGGGTTGGGGCCGGGACGTGAGGAATACATCGTCACGGCCCTCAACCATTATTTCACGGTCATGGGGGCGAGCGTCCATACCTTTGGCGGCGTTATCAACAAGATTGATCTTTATGATCATGGCGACAAAGTATTAGCTTTCTTCGGTGCGCCGTTAGCTCACGAAGACGATTCCGAACGCGCGGTGCGCGCAGGGCTGGCGATGCAAGCCGCGCTCAAGGATGTCAACCGGACACTGCCGGACTTGGCGATGCTCCCGAGTCTCTGTCTTAACCAACGCATCGGGATCAGTTTTGGCTATGTCTTTGCCGGCTATGTGGGCACGAGTTGGCGGCACGAGTATACCGTTATGGGCGACGAGGTTAACCTGGCAGCGCGTTTGATGGGAGCGGCCGAACCTGGCAGCATCACGATCAGCAGTGACGTTCGGCGTAAAGTCCAGGCTTTGTTCAATGTCCAGCCGCGCGGGGAGGTTGAATTGAAGGGGAAGAGCCAACCTGTACCCATTTTTCATGTGATCGGCTCGCGCGTCGTCCCGGAATCCGTGCGTGGTTTGCAAGGGATGCGTTCGCCGCTGGTCGGACGACAGCGCGAGTGGGAGCAGTTGACGGCGGCGCTACGCCATTTAGCGGCAGGACGCGGGCAGATCGTGTGTGTCACGGGCGAAGCCGGATTGGGCAAATCACGCTTGGTGGCCGAGATGCGCAGCGCTATGGTGACAGCGACTTCTGGCGAGACACCTGCGCTGCGTTGGGTTGAGGGGCGTTGTCTTTCTTATACCGAATCGATCAGCTACCGTCCCTTTATGGAAATCGTGCAGGAGTTGCTGTGTATTGAACCGGACGATGCCGAGGGCGAAGCCTGGAATAAATTGCGCGCCATACTTGAACCTTACGCTTCGGCGGGTGCTCTCGAAACGACGCTCCCTTATCTGGCGAATTTCCTCAACTTGCGGCTTGAGAATGCATTAGCAGACAAGGTGCGTTATCTTGATGCCGAAGCCTTACAACGCCGCACCTTTATGGCGATTGGAACATTGATGACCACCCAGGCAGCGGCCAATGGTGCTTTGGTGTTGGTTCTTGAGGATATCCACTGGATGGATCAGGCCTCACTCGCACTGCTGGACTATCTGCTCGCCTTGGTGGATCGCGCGCCGCTGCTTTTACTTCTGGCCTACCGGCCTGAGCGCACCAAAGGATGTTGGCAGATTCAGGAGAAAATCACGCGCGAGTTCGCGCATTGCAGCACCGAGATTGCGCTGGTGCCTTTGACACCGGCGGACAGCGGGCAATTGCTGAGCAACCTGGTGGGCATGACGTCGTGGCCGGCCGAGGTTTACAACTTGATTCTCAAGCAGACTGAAGGCAACCCGCTCTATGTGGAAGAAGTGCTGCGCGCGTTGATCGATGAGCATGTCCTGATTCAGGATGAGGATGGGCAATGGCATATCCAGGACGATGTGCATACCATCAAAGTCCCCGATACTTTGCAAGAGGTGCTGATGGCGCGCTTGGATCGTCTCGATGAACCGAGTCGCTGGACGGCGCAGTTGGCTTCTGTGATCGGGCGAGTCTTCTCCTTTGATGTGCTGGCCCACATCGCTTTGCAAGACACAGATGCCGATCACACGTTGTTGATCCAGCATTTGGTGCGCTTGCAGCAACACGAGACCATCCGTGAGACGCAACGTGCGCCGGAATTGCTCTACACCTTTCGGCACGCGTTGATGCAGGAGGTCTGTTACCACAGCTTGCCCGCGCGTGCTCGCCGTCAGTATCACAGCAAGATTGCGGAATATCTGGAGCTAGAACGCTCCGCCGGGCGGCGCGACGCCGAGAGCAACATTCCATTGGTTGCGCAACACGCTTTCGCCGGGCACGATTGGCGGCGGGCCTTGCGTTTTCAATTGCTGGCCGGGCAACAAGCACGGCATCTCTTGGCCAACCACGAAGCCATCAACCACCTGGAGCGCGCGTTGGAAAGCGCCGCGCATTTGCCCGCCTCTGAAACATTGGTGGAGCGTCAAACCCTGCACACAAACTTGGGGGAATTGTTGACAATGACCGGGCAGTACGAGCACGCATTGGAACATCTCCATACAGCCCTTGCATTGGCGGAAGAAAATGACGCGGCTGCACCTGAGAATCACGGCGTAACCCAGGTCTATGTGTATCGCTGGTTGGCCGAATTATACGAAAACCGCGGTGAATACGCGCAGTCTTTTGAATGGATCAATCGTGGCCTGGCGATACTCACGCCATCACCGGCTGCTTCTCCGGTCGCCGTAGCCGCTGAACTGCGCCTTATTGCCGGGCTGATCCGTACCCGCCAGGGCGATTATGGACAGGCTCAGGCTTTTTTTCAAGAAGCTTTGGATATCGCGCAGCGGTTGGATGCGGTGACCGTGTTGGCCCGCGCGCACAATGGACTGGGCGTTGTTCGCTTGCGTGACGATAACGCGCAGGCTATCGCGCATTTTGAGCAAGCCTTCGCACTCTACAACCGCGCAGGGGATATGCGTGGGCAGGCTACGTCGCATAATCTGATCGCCAACGCCTGTTTCAACACGAGCCGGTGGCGTAAAGCCGACCAGCATTATCGCGCGGCGCGGGAGATCTTCGATGAATTGGGGGATGTCTACAACCATGTCATCACCAACAACAATCTGGGGGGGATCGCGAAAAATCAAGGACGGCTTGATGAAGCGCTGACCTACTACCAGGAGGCGTTGGCCGACCTGGAACGGATTAGCGGGTCACCGTATGTCCTCGGTATCTTGCGCATGAACCTGGGGGCTACGCTGGTGCAGCAGGGTGAAAAGGATGGCGACCGGGAGCGTTTCGTCGCGCAGGCGCGGGAGCACCTGGAGGCCAGCCTCGCGTGCTTTGAACAAATCCAGGCCCGCGACTTCTTGCCGGAGTTGTATCGTTACTTTGCCGGTGCGGCCTTGTTGGCGGACGAGCTGGATGCCGCGTGGGAACAAGACCAACGCGCTCTGCACTTAGCGCGTGAATTACAAAACCGCAGCGAAGAAGGGATCTGCCTGCGTGTGCTCGGGGAAATCGCCACAGCGCGGGGCCGGCTTGAAGATGCCGCGGCACACCTGACCGAAGCCACTGCGATCCTGGACGAGTTAGGCGATGCCTTCGAGAGCGCGTGCAGCCGCCTGGCTCTGGCGCAGGCCTACGCCGCGCAGGTGGAACCCGCCGCTGGTCTGGTAGCGCTCGAACAGTGCATTCCCGTCTTCGAGCGTTTGGATGCTCATCTAGACCTGGCGCACGCGCGTGATTTGCGGGAAAAGTTAGTACAACAGTGTAGCTTGTAGTGCAAAAAAGGAGGATGACCATGAACACACGGATGGACAAGCGCGGGGATATCTCTATGGGGGATGGGCAAGATGCGCCTATGCATCTCTGGCGCTACGCCAAGCCCTTCGGCTTGGTTATAGCCCTGGTGATGCTCGCGCTGCTGTTATGGGCGAGCGTCGCGCGGACTGTTCCACCGGTCCGCGGTGCGCCGGGCGGAAACGAACTCCGGGGCTACACGCATTTGATGCCGTCAGGCGTTCAGTCCGGCGATACTTTCCCGGAAGGCCACGATGCAGGTATCCAATCTTGGAATGACTCCTCTGTCTTCCCCGCAATGCCTGAGTACGGCCTGGAACAGGCCACGGCGGCAGACCTGGCCTGGGATATCCAATGCGTAGACTGTCTTAAAACCTTTTCCGCGATGCGTGATCGCAGTTTGCGCTTGGATAGTAACAATCATCCCCATATCGTTTACGGAAAGGATCGCTTGTATTATGCCTGGCATGATGGGGCGACCTGGCATCTGGAGACCGTTGATGATAGTCCCGGGGTAGGTAGCTTTGCCTCGCTAGCGCTAGACGCAGCGGGCAACCCCCACATCAGTTATTATGATGCGACCAACGTCGACCTCAAGTACGCTTACTGGACGGGCAGTGCCTGGGTGATCCAGACTGTGGATAGCGCGGGATCTGTGGGCTATTATACCTCCCTGGCATTGGATACAGATGGCAATCCCCACATCAGCTACTTCGATTCTACCAATATGAATCTCAAGTACGCTGCCTGGACGGGCAGCACATGGAATAACCAGACAGTGGACAGTGTAGGGGATGTGGGCTTGTACACCTCGCTGTCGCTGGACACGGGCGGCAATCCCCACATCAGCTACTTCGATTCTACCAATGCGGATCTCAAGTACGCCACCTGGACGGGCAGCACGTGGGTTAGCCAGACGGTGGACAGCGTGGGATTGGTGGGCATGCACACCTCGCTGGCACTGGGGACAGATAATGCCCCTCACATCAGTTACTATGACAATACTAACGGCGACCTGAAGTACACTTACTGGACAGGCAGCACATGGGTTAGCCAAACAGTGGATAGTGAAAGGTACGTGGGTGAGTATACCTCACTGGTGCTAGATGCGGGGGGCAATCCCCATATCAGTTATTATGATTTGACCAACTATGACCTGAAGTATGCTAACTGGACGGGTAGTACGTGGCTTAGCCAGACGGTGGACGGCGTGGGGTGGGTAGGCCAATATACCTCCCTGGCATTGGACGTGGGAGGCAATCCCTACATCAGCTACTTCGATTCTACCAATGCGGATCTCAAATACGCCTACTGGACAGGCAGCGCGTGGGTTAGCCAGACGGTGGATAGTACATGTGATGTGGGCTGGTATACCTCAATGGCACTGGACGCTGCGGGCAACCCCCATATCAGTTATCATGACGTCGCCAACAACGATTTAAGGTATGCTAACTGGACGGGCAGCGCGTGGATCAGCCAGATGGTGGATAGCGCGGGGAATGTGGGCATGTACACCTCGCTGGCGCTGGACGCTGCGGGCAACCCTCACATCAGTTATTACGATTTCACCAACTATGACCTGAAGTACGCTAACTGGACAGGCAGCGCGTGGGTTAGCCAGACAGTGGATAGTGAAGGGTATGTGGGCGGGTATACCTCGCTGGCACTGGATGCGAGCGGCAATCCCCACATCAGTTATTGGGACAGCGACAACGGTGACTTGAAGTACGCTTACTGGACGGGTAGCATATGGGTCAGCCAGACGGTGGACAGTGTGGGACAGGTGGGGCAGTTCACTTCGCTGGCATTGGACGCGAGCGGCAATCCCCACATCAGTTATTGGGACAACAACAACGGTGACTTGAAGTACGCTTACTGGACAGGTAGCATATGGGTTAGCCAGACAGTGGACAGTGCGGGGAATGTGGGTTATTTTACCTCGCTGGCATTGGATGCAGCGGGTAGCCCTCACATCAGTTATTCTGACTTAACCAACCTTGATCTGAAATACGCTAACTGGACGGGCAGCGCGTGGGTTAGCCAAACTGTGGACGCTTTGGGGGATGTAGGGCGGTATACCTCGCTAACGTTGGATACAGGCGGCAATCCTCACATCAGTTATGCTGACATTACTAACCGGACCCTGAAGTACACTTATTGGACGGGCAGCACATGGGGTAGTCAGACGGTGGATAGCGCGGAGGGGGTGGGATGGGACACCTCACTGGTGCTGGATGCGAGTGGTTACCCGCACATCAGCTACTACGACTACACCAACGGCGATCTTAAATATGCGGTGGGTCGCTCCCCTAACGTCAGCGACCTGCGTGTCTGCCCCAGCGGATGCCCCTACACCTCCATACAGGCTGCGGTAGACGCCGCACAATCCGGCGATGTGATCAAAGTTGCTGCGGGCGACTATACTGGCGTCAACGGCCGTGGCGGCCTCTCACAGATTGTCTACATCAGTAAGACGGTGACGATTCAAGGTGGCTACACGACGACAAACTGGACAACACCCGATCCCATCGCCAATCCCACCACGTTGAACGCACAGGGACAGGGGCGCGTGTTCTATATCACGGGTGATATCAGCCCAACGATAGCGGGTTTGAGAGTTACGGGAGGGAATGCCTTAGGACTCGGTGGTGATTCATGGTTCGGGCGAGATGCCGGTGGTGGAATGTACATCATCACGGCAACTGCATTGATCACTAACAATCAAATCTTCAACAATACAACTGCCTCTTCCGGTTTTGGAGGTGGCGTTTATCTGAATAGAAGCGCGGCCATACTAAGCGACAACCTTATCACTGAGAATGGTGACGGCTTTGGTGGGGGTGTAGCCATCTGGTTTGGTAACACGACTCTAAATGAGAACATCATCAGCAACAATCAAAATAGCGGGATATGGCTCTACGGTTACACAGCGACCATAAGGAAAAACACCATTATTGGTAATATCTCCTCTTACGAAGGCGGTGGTATAGAGACTTATTATGGTGGGGCCTTCATTACGGACAACATTATCAGCGGCAACACGGCCGGTAGTCATGGAGGTGGTTTAGCTCTCTATACCTATAGTAGTGCATTATTAGAACGAAACATCATAACTGGTAACAGCAGCGCCGACACAGGCGGTGGGATATACATCCGTTGGAACAGCCATGTCACCCTTATCAATAACGTGTGTGCTAGAAACCAGGCCAACAATTCAGGTAGCGGTATATATCTAAGTGCCGCTTCGCTGTATGCACAACACAATACAATTATGGACAATCGCCTTTCTGGTCATCCTAGTAACGATGCTGGGATTTACATAACCAATGATGGAACGTCATACAGCACAGCCTATATCACGAATACACTATTGGTCAGCCACACCATAGGCATCAGCGTCACCAGTGGAAGCACACTCACCCTCAACAGCGTACTCTGGGATGCCAATACCCCCATCACCCTTTCTCAAGGTGTCACCGCGACGGTCTTTGCAGAAAACCAGTTCACCGGTGATCCGGCTTTCGCTGCCGATGGTTATCACCTGACGCAAGACTCGGCGGCGATTGATCACGGTATCGATACGGACATTGCCACCGATATTGACGGCCAAAGCCGCCGCGAGGATATAGCCCCAGACTTAGGCGCCGACGAATATATGCATGGCACCACGCGCGACACAGCGATGCCGATCGTCGCGGACACCCCTATCACAGGCAGCACGGTGATCACACAAGCGGCGAACTGGTACAAGCTGCTCATCCCGGAACCCGGCTCGACGTTGACTGTAACGCTGAACGAACTGCAAGCAGACTACGACCTGTACCTCTTCGCCCCAGAAGTGGACGAAGAAACCGGCTTGTTGCGCGACATCGGGCAAATCAGCAACATCGGGCAGATTAGTAACATTGGGCAGATTAGCAACATCGG
>JAFGSL010000252.1 GCA_016934645.1 Anaerolineae bacterium | reverse complement strand
TGCCGTGCTGTTGGACTTCCGCCGCCGAGGGGTTGGATGTGTAGCATAGGATGAAAACCGTTTTCCCCTCGTATGCCAGGAAAGGCGTGATGCTATCTTGGCCCAGGTACGGGCTGACGGTGACGGCATCGGCGTCCAATTCATCGAAGACGGCGCGCGCGTAAGCCTTGGCCGTGCTGCCGATATCGCCGCGCTTGGCGTCGAGCAGCACGGGGACATCGGCAGCGTGGCACGCGACGATGACCTCGTGCAGCACCTCCCCTCCTGCCGCACCGTACTGCTCGAAGAAGGCGCTGTTGGGTTTGTAGCAGCACACCAGGTCGGCAGTCTGCGCGATGATATCCAGGCAGAACGCCTTCACGCGCGCTACCGTAGGCGCATCTGGCTGGAAGTCCGCCGGAAACTTACTCGCATCCGGGTCCAGTCCCACGCACAATAACGAGTTGTTGCGGGTGATCGCTTCGTTCAACTTGTCTATAAAACTAGGTTTCATTTCATCCTCCTGTCTGTGATACGTGATTGGCTTTTCACGCATTACGCATCACGTATTATGCTTTCCCCAACACCGCTGCTAGCAGTGCCATGCGCACGTACATCCCATTTTTCACCTGGCGGAAGTAGGCGGCGCGCGGGTCGTCGTCCACATGGTAGTGGATCTCGCCCACGCGGGGTAGGGGATGCATAACGACCATTTTCGGCTTGGCGCGTGTCATCAATTCTGTCGTGATTTCGTAGCAGTCCTTGACATCTTCGTACTGCTTGGGATCGCCGAAACGCTCTTTTTGGATGCGGGTGACGTACAATACATCGGCGTTCTCGATGACGTCGGCGACATCGTGGGTTTCGCGCACTTTGAAGCCCCGGTCGATCAGCTCGTTCATCAACGCCATCGGCAGGCGCAGTATTTCCGGCGAGACGAAGCGCAGGCTGATGTCGTCGTACTGCATCAGCAGCCGGGTGAGGGAGTGGACGGTGCGCCCGTAGCGCAGGTCGCCCACCATCGCGATTTTCAGACCATCGATGCTTCCCAGTTCCTCGCGGATGGTGAAGAGGTCGAGCAGGGCCTGGGTGGGATGTTCGCCCGCGCCGTCCCCCGCATTGATGACGGGCACGGAGGCGTAGTCTGCTGCGAGCTTCGCCGAACCGATCTCCGGGTGGCGCAACACGATGACGTCTGAGTATTGCTCGAGGGTGCGGATAGTGTCGGGCAGGCTCTCTCCTTTGCTGACGCTGCTGAACTGCACACCCTGGGTGATCGGAATGACGTCCCCACCCAGACGTTCCATCGCTGCGATGAATGAGGCGCTGGTGCGCGTACTCGGTTCGTAGAAGAGGCAGGCTAACACATAGCCCTTGAGCAGGTCGCAGCCCCCCACGCGCTCGACCAACTCGCGCATCTCCTGCGAACGAGTGAAGATATACGACAGCGCATCGCGGTCAAATTGGTTCACCGAAATGATGTCGTGGCCGGTCAGGCCATTGGTATGGGCCGTTTTCTGCGGCATTGAAGCGAAATCGAATAACTTTGGCAAGGTTTGCATCTGTTCCATGGTTCTCTCCTCCTTAGACTGAAAAGATAAATATCACAAAAAAGAACCCGCTCAATAGCGGGTTCTCTCTGGTGAACAAATGATGATGCCTTCTTTGAAAATCGGAAGGCCACGTAACTGTACACTTTCTACCTTTCCGCGGACGGGCATCCCAGAAAAAGGACTCCACCCACATTTGGTATGGAGTCCTGTATCGGATAAAGTATAAGTCGTGTCAAGATCGACCTCGATCCACGTCTCCGGTTGCTCCGGCAGACCGAAAATCCGCCGTGGATTGTGTGCCATCAATTCGACCAGGCGCTCCAGCGTGAGCCGTCCCTCTTGAACGACGGTGAGCATAAGCGACAGCGCGGTTTCCAGACCGGGGACGCCGGGTGGGGCCACAGGGCCGAGTTTCTCATCGCGCGTATGCGGCGCGTGGTCGGTGGCGATGCAGTCGATGGTGGTGTTGATGTGCGCCCAGAGTGTATCCACATCGGCTTGTGTCGCCAGGCGCGGACGCATATCACCCAACGGGCCAAGACGTGCAGCATCAGCGTCCGTGAGGAAGAGATGGTGCGGTGTCACCTCGCAGGTAACCGGCAGACCGCGCGCTTTCGCTGCGGCGATCAGCGCAATCTCGTCGGCACGGCTGACGTGGCAGAAGTGCACGCGCTGCTCGAACGCTGCCGCTAGCCCGATGCCCACGGCGGTGGTGCGGCCTTCAGCGTGCATCGCGATGACTTTGTCCTTGGGCCAATCGCGGAAACAGGCCAACAGCGTGGCAAGATTGTCGATCCGCAGCGGGCCGTAGGTTTGATCGGCGTAGATTTTGAGGCCGATGGTTTCTTGTGCCAGCGTGGGCAGTTCGTCCAGATGATCAGGCGACGCACCAGCATAGAAATGCACATCGCACAAGGCTTCAGCTTTGGCGCGTTGCTGGATATCGTGAAGCGTTTCGCGGGTGGTGAGGGGTGGGGTGGTGTTGGGCATTGCCAAAATGGTGGTGAATCCCCCTGCGACGGCGGCGGCCGTGCCGGTGAAAAAATCTTCCTTGTGCTCACCGCCGGGAACGCGGAGGTGAACATGCGCATCGGCTAAGCCGGGAAGTCGCGTCAGTATGCTTTTTGGCATTGCTTTAGAACCCGTCAAATGATAGCAGAAGTTGGGATTTCCGCAAGCGGGGTATGGAAAAGCGCGGGATCGTGCGATCCCGCGCTTTTGGTGACTGTCACTTTTGCCGGAAGTTACTTGACCGCCAGACGTTCGATCAAGGCCTGCAAATCCGCTGCAGCATCGTCAACCGAGGACTGTCCAAACGCTACCTGCTGACCAATCAACTGGAGCTCGTTCACAAACTCCTGGTCGTTCGGCAGGTTCGGGCCTTGCGGGATCGTGCGGTCGGCGACCGCGTTGTAGATCCGGTAAACCTCGGCATCAGTCTTGGAGGCTCCGACACCGGTAGCTTTACGCACAACCGGCGAGGAAGGAATACCTCTATTGGTTTGGAGTACCGCGCCCGCCGCGGGGCTGGTCACGAAGAAGTTGATGAACAGCGCCGCCGCTTCCTTGTTCTGGCTGTCCTTGCTCATACCCAAGTACTGGCTCATCTGGATGACGTACGAATCTTCGCCGCCTACAGGGAGCGTCGTCGCGCCGAGTTGGTCGGTCATGGCTGCCTGATAACCCGCTAACTGGTTGCTCCAAATCAAGCCGATTGCTGCCTTGCCCGCCACGAGCGCCGAGTTGTCCGTCCCGGTTTCGCCGTAGGTTGCGGTGGTGTCCGCGTCGGGGATTAGCCCTTCGGCGCGCATATCCGCCCACATCTGGAGCCATTTCTGGGCGGACTCAACCGTTGCGTAGGATTTGCCGCCGTCGTCCAGCGTCCAGATCTGGGTGCCTTGCTGCGTGTAGAAATAGCTGAGGTAGTTTGCTTGGTTGGTACTGTTATCCACGAAGGGTGCGACTCCTTCGGGAAGTGCTGCCTTAAGCTCTTTGCCGTAGGCGATCATCTCGTCCCAAGTCATATTGTCTTTCGGGAGCGCAACCCCCGCTGCCTCGATCATCGTTTTGTTGTAGGCGAGGATGAGTGTGTTTGTACCGAGGCTTATGCAATAGAGACTGCCGTCGGCATCTGTCGCGGGGATAAGCGCACTCTGGTCAAACGTCTCAGGAGTGTCGATCATAAGCTGTTTGCCGAGATAGCCGTTGAACGGTTCGAGATACTGCACGTAATCAGGCCAGTTGCCGCCGAACTGGATAATGTCTGGGGCATTGTTGGCCGCCAGTTGTGTGTCGAGAATCTGAAAGTGGTCGCCCGCGCCGCCATTAGGTTCACCGATAACTTTGATGTCAGGATACGCTGCCTGGAACAGCTCAATGACTTGTAGGGTTCTGGCAGCGCGGTCATCATTGCCCCACCAACCCATGCGGATCTCGGCGGGACCACCGGTGTATTCTGGAAGTCCGTCGGCGCGTACCGGGACCTCGACTTCTACCGTGACTTCTTTAACGACCTCTTTCTCTACCTCCACGGTTTTGACGACTTCTACCTCTACCGTTTTGATAACTTCAACTTCCTTCTCAACAACCTGGGTCTCGATTACGACCTGGGGTGTTGGCGTGGCGCACGCCGCGAGCATTACCACGAGCAGCGCCAAAAGCGTGATTGTGCGAAATCCTTTCATCTTAGAATCCTCCTGTTTCTGTATGGTTTTCTGTATAGTTGCAATGCATGAACTCGAAATACGTCATTTAACATCATGTCATATTCACGCCTCCTGTGATTGTACTAACCCTTAATGCCCGTGGTCGTGATACCCTCTACGAAGTACTTCTGCAGTGAGAAGAACAGGATAAAGGGGGGAATCATAGACAGTGTAGCCATCGCCAGCGCGCCGCCCCAGTTGACCACCGCCCCCGCATCGCCGACGAACGTGCGCAATGCCCGTGACACGCTGAAAATCGGTGGACTTGTAAGGTACAGCAGGTGGTTAAAAAAGTCATCCCACGTCCACAGGAACGTGAACAGCGCGACCGTCACCAGAGCAGGTACCGTGTTTGGCAAGATGATACGCAGGAATACCCCGAGTTTCCCGCACCCGTCGATCGTCGCCGCTTCGTCGAGCTCTTTTGGAAGACTGCGTATGAATTGCACAAGCAGAAACACGAAGAACGCGTCCGTCGCCAGGAATTTCGGCACGATTATCGGGAGGAGCGATCCTACCCACCCGAAGGTGTTGAACAGGATATAGCGTGGCACGAGCGTGACGTGAGCCGGAAGCATAAGCGTGAGCATCATCACCGCGAACCAGAAGCCCCTACCCGCGAATTTGAGCCGCGCGAACGCGTACGCTGCCAGGGTGCAGGAGATCAGGTTCCCGATGACGGCCACCAGGCACATAAAGAGCGAGTTGGCAAAGAATCTCCCGAAGGATGTACCCGCGTAGCCTTTCCATCCAGTGATGTAGTTTTCAATGGTCACGGCTTTCGGTATAAGCCCTGGATCGCTGAAGATCATATTGTTGGGCTTGAACGAGCTGATGACCATCCAGAGCACGGGGTAGATCATGGTGAACCCCAGGACGATGATGAACAGGTGCGTCAAAGTATGGCGCACAACCGTACTTGTTTTCACTTTATTCCCCCGTGCCATAGGACACCCACCAGTTTGATGATCTGAAGACAATCGCCGTGAGGACCCCGATAATGAGCAGCAGCACCCACGCCATAGCGGATGCGTAGCCCATCTCGTGGTAGGTCCATCCCTGAATGTACAGATGGAGGGTATAAAACAGCGTGGAGTTGAGCACGCCGCCTCTGCCACCGCCGATAATATAGGCCTGGGTAAACGCCTGGAACGCGGATATCATCTGCATAACCAGGTTAAACAAAATCACCGGTGAGAGCAAGGGTATGGTTATGGAGAAGAACTGCCGCATCTTGCTTGCGCCATCCACGCTTGCCGCCTCGTAATACTCCTGCGGGATTTGCTTTAGCCCGGCGAGGAAGATAATCATCGACGAGCCGAACTGCCACACCGTCAGCAAGACGAGTGTCCAGAGCGCGTACTTGGGGTTGGTGATCCAGCCGGGAAGGTTGGTGAAGCCGAGGGCTCCCAGGAACATGTTCACCAGGCCGTCTTTCTCGAACAGCTTCCTCCACAGCACCGCGATGGCTACCGAGCCGCCGAGGAGGGTGGGAATATAGTATACGGCGCGGTAGAATGGCACTCCCCGCAGTTTCTGGTTCATCAGCATCGCCACGGCGAGGGCGAATACCAGCTTCAGCGGCACGGACGCGAACACGTAGGTAAACGTCACGGACAGCGACTTCAAGTAGTACGGGTCCACGCGTATAACCTCGCCCGTGGACGCGGTGAACTCGTCCAGCCCGAACACCTGTCCGAACATTTTTAGATAATTGCCAAACCCGATCCATTGCGTCGCGTCGGGCTTTGTGAAGTCATAATCCGTGAAGCCGAGCCACAGCGAATATACCATCGGGTAAAGAGTGAGTACGAGGAATCCTAGGAGCCACGGCATAAGGAACATATAGGCAGCGGCGTTGCGCTTGAGAAACTTGACGATACCGGATGACTTAAACATAAAGAAGCTTCCTTCCGCTAATAGTTTGGTCGACGTCTTGATAGTGGCTTCAATGCTTGCGCCGCGCATCTTTGGCTTTCCTGCACCTGATGTGGGCATAGTGCCACCTACTGCTGAATTGGAGCTGAGTATTCAATCATTTGGATAAATGGCCCACGGGATGTGGTCGGCTCATCAGAGATCTTCAGAGGTTTGCCAAGCAAGCGAAAATCCTGTATCATATCAAAAGGCGAGCAGATACCCTTGCCCACAACCAAAATGCAGCAGGGGTCAATATATGCTTGCGCTTGCCTACATGGAGATACCGTCGTCTGTGCCAAGATAGCCGGTATCTCCTCTTTTCATCTAAAACAGTGGCACTACACCTCTACCCTCCTAACTTTCTGAGAACTCTCGGCAGCAAAATTCAATCACCTTTACCTCCTTCGGTATTTGCTACCGCCGGTACTACCTTGGTCAAAATGGGGCCGGGCCTGTTGACTCACGAATGATAAACCGGGCCTGCACATCGACTCTTTGGTGAGGTCGTTCGGGATCCTGGATACGGGCCAGCAGCAGCTTAACTGCCCCCCGTCCCACTTTTGCCATGTCTTTGGAGCTGGTCGTCAAGCGCGGTGTCAGGTAACTGGCCATGGAAATATCATCATAGCCGACCACTGATACATCGGCGGGGACGTGTAGCCCCAAGTCGCTTGCGGCGCGCAGAGCGCCGATAGCCAGCAGATCATTGATAGCCAGCAAGGCTGTAGGTCGCATCGGGAGCTTGAGGAGCCGCAGGGCCGCCTGATACCCATCCTCAATAGTTGTGCCGCACGTGACAATCAGTTCCGGATCAACCGGCAGGCCGGCTGCCTGTAGGCATTCCTGGTAAGGTTGTAGACGATCCAAACCGCCCGCGGAATCGACTGATAGTTCAGCGGTATCGGAATCGTCCCATGGCGGGCGCACGCCAAAAATCAAGCCGATCCGCCGGTGTTGTAACGACAACAAATAGCCCATCGCTTCCTGGGTTGCTGCTTCATAATTGGACACGACGCAGTCTATCGTCGGATGCTCGCCTATTTTCACGATAGGGAACCGCCGCTTGAGGAGTTGCGTCAGAATCTTTTGCGCTCCTTCCGATTGGAAGATGAAAGCGCTCATCAAAATCAGCCCGTCGGTACGCCGGCGCGACATCTCTTTGAAAATTGCTTTCCCATGATCAGGGTTGAGGTCGGCGCTGGAGAGGAGTAAGTGATAACCCGCCGCGCGGAGCTCCTGCTCGACCCCATCGGCAATCTGCCAGAAATGGGGGTTGTGAATATCCGGGAGAATGAGGCCGACAGTTTGGGTGTTGCCTGAACGTAAGGCCTGGGCGCGGGCATCCGGTTCGTAGCCCAATTCCTCGATGGCCTCCTGGACTCGCTGGCGAGTTTCTTCGGAGATGGGCACCCGGCCATCGGCAAGGCCATTCACCACATATGAAACCGTTGCTGTTGAGACTCCCGCCAACCGAGCTACGTCAACTTGAGTCGGTCGCTTCATAGATCTGTCACCTTTCGCTCCCCTGGTTCTTTTAGATGCGGATAAAGAAGAAAGTTTCTCGTATTTAACTCGTACGTATAAGCTTAAAGGTATAAGCTTATACGTATAAATTAACATAAACAATATATCACATGTTTTTTTCGGTGTCAAGAGGTAGAAACACTTTGGGGAAAAGTTCCCCCATTCTACTGATTTCTGGAACATTTTGACAAACCTGTCAGGCGACGGTTGCGCTGGGCTTGTTCGCGATTGGCACGCAGTTGCGCTTGCGCGGCCTGCCAAACCTCAGGCTCGATGATGCACAGTTCGGGCAGTTCGATGGGGATACCGGAGAAGGAAAACTTGCCCAGGTAGGCTTCCCGGTTGAGAATAGCTTTGATGGTGAAGATGTACCAACCGCGCCCGATCTTGTGACGGTTGGGCGGAGCGATGCCCTCGGCGTTGAGTTGCCGGGCGATAGCGCGCAAGGTAGCATAAGCGCCGTGCTCGCCTCCGGTGCACCAGTCAAAGATGCGCTGGACGACGACGGCTTCCTGAGGATCAATTTCCAGATGGCTGTCCTGGCGATCGCCGACGCGTCGATAGCCGTAGGGTGGGGCGTTGCCACCGGTCCATTTGCCGGACTTGGCGCGCGCGTTTGCCTCGGACGGACCGCTCGCGAATTTTGCGACGTTCTTCGCTGGCTTGCCAGGCGCGGAACATATCGATGATGCCGCCATCGCTCCTGCCGGTATCGACGAAGTGCAGTTCGGCCCCCGCGTCCTGGACGTCGCGCAGGAAGATCATAAACCCGATGGGATACTCGCGTTTGTCGCGCGCCGAGCGGTCGATGGTGTACATAATGACAGCGGCGATGCTGTTAGCGTTCAGGGAGTCATAGACTTTTCCGCCACCCGGCCGCGCCATCACGGGGATGCTGCCGGAGCAGTCGTCGGTGATTTCTTCGAGAACCTGGAAGTCGTGCTGCTGCGCGTAGGCGCGACTGGCTTCCAGTTGGGTGGGCAAGCTGTAGTTGTTGGCTTGCTCGTCGGTGCTGACACGGGCATACAGTATGGCGCGTTTGGGCATTTTTGCCTCCGCTGTTGGTGAGATGTCAGCTAGCAGAGCAGAAAAAATGCAATATGTTTAGAAGATGGCCAGAAAATATGCCCATACCGTTATGAATGTAAGTTTATAGACTTGCGCGCTTGTACTTTCTGTCCTATACTGATTGCGGAAATAAAAATCGCCCCGCAGTGCGTAAACGCCCGGGGCTTCGACCATCGGCGACTTGACCGCCGTGGCGAGTGCAAGCATACCACACCCGCCCCCGCGCGTCAATGTGCTCAGAAGCCGACGCCGGGGGCGTTATCTTTGAGAATTCAGGAGCGATTATGGAACAACCCCTTCTCAACTGGGTCGCCAACTTCATCTGGGGCATTGCCGATGATGTGCTGCGCGATGTCTACGTGCGCGGCAAATACCGCGATGTGATTCTGCCGATGGTCGTCATCCGTCGTCTGGATGCGGTACTCGAACCGACGAAGAACGCCGTACTCACAATGAAGGCCACGCTCGACAAAGCCGGGATCACCAACCAGGACGCCGCGCTCAAACAAGAGGCCGGACAGGCGTTCTACAACGCCTCGCCGTTTACCCTGCGCGATCTCAAGTCTCGCGCCACACAGCAGCGACTCCGCGCCGACTTCGAAGCCTACCTCGACGGTTTTTCTCCCAACGTCCAGGAAATCCTCGACAAGTTCAAGTTCCGC
>JAFGSL010000029.1 GCA_016934645.1 Anaerolineae bacterium | reverse complement strand
CCGAACTGGCGCGGCAGTATCGCTGGGTGCAGGTCTTCGAGAACCGCGGCGCGATCATGGGATCGTCGAATCCGCATCCCCACGGCCAGATTTGGGCCGGGAGCGCGCTGCCCAATGAACCGGCCAAAGAGGAACGCGAGCAGCGCACCTACTTCGCGACGCACGACGAACCGCTGTTGCTGGCGTATGCGGCCGTCGAGGCGGTGGAGGGCGTGCGCGTCGTCGTCGAAAACGCGCATTGGCTGGTAGTGACGCCTTACTGGGCCGTCTGGCCGTTCGAGACGCTGGTGCTGCCGCGCCGCCACGTCACGCGCTTGCCGGACCTGGATGATGCAGAACGGGCTGCGCTGGCGCAGGTGCTCAAGCGGTTGCTCGTCAGGTACGACAACCTTTTCGAGACCTCGTTTCCTTATTCGATGGGCTGGCACGGTGCGCCAAGCGATATGGATGACACCACGCATTGGCAACTGCACGCGCACTTTTACCCACCGTTGTTGCGTTCGGCGACGGTGAAGAAGTTCATGGTTGGGTATGAGATGCTCGGTGAGGCGCAGCGCGACCTGACGGCAGAGCAGGCTGCTGCCCGGCTGCGCGAACTATCGGAAATCCATTACCGGGCGGGAACTGCTTGAACTGGTGTTAGACGGCGAATAAGGAGACGAACAAAAGATGGGCGACGACAAGGTTGGCCGCGAGTGCTATACTATCCGTCGCGTGGCCTCAATCGAAGAACTGAAAGAGACCTTTGACGTCCTTGGAGCACAATTCACCCCTCCAGTTGCCGACGAGGACCGTGTTTTCACCGATCTGGTAGATCATTACTCGCAGGATCGTCAGCTTATGCTAGTTGTTGAAAAAGATGGGCAGATTGTTGGCGGCGCACTTGGTTTTGGTGACACTCTGCGAGTCATTGCTCTGAAGCCAGAGGCTCGTGGGAAAGGTCTTGGTCGACGGCTTATCCAAACTTTCGAAGTCAGTGCAATGCGGCACGGGGTTCGCATGATCAGCTTGGGGGCAGATCAACACGCGAAAGGCTTCTATGAGCGTATGGGATATCGAGGAAAGTCATCAATGCACAAGGATTTGCCGCTCCCAGGGCGAGTGTTAGAGTTCCGGCTTCAGAAGTTGGAGGCTCTCGTTGGCGACCTTGAGGCAGGACAGTCTGTTGAGACGGATGAAACAGGCAATATACCATCACTGTTCTAGAATCGCTGTCTAGTAGATCAGCATGTATGATTCAGAGAAACTGATTAAGGAATAACGATGTTTACTTCTATCCGTTGGCGTATGATTGTTCCCGACACGGTGATTATCCTGATCGCCGCGCTAGGGCTGACGTTGTACCTCTCCGGGCAGGTGCGGCGCGTTCGCCGGGCAGACCTGGAGGCGCAGTTGTTGATTGAGGCACGCCTTATGGCTGATTATGCTGCCGACTGTCTGGCGGATCCGGCTTTGAGTACTGCAGGGGCAACAGAGCAGGCGCAGCGATGGGCGTCGCTTTCCGGCAAGCGCGTAACGATCATCGGGATGGACGGCACGGTGCTCGGCGATTCGGAAGCGGATCCGGCCAATATGGAAAATCACCTCTATCGCTCCGAGATTTCGCAGGCCATTCGGGCGGGCGAGGGAGTCGCGACGCGCTTCAGCCGCACGCTTGGCACGGATGCCCTGTATGTCGCGGTGCTCGTCCGGCGCAGCGCCTCGCCTGAGGGTGAACCACTGGGTGTGATGCGCGTCTCTATGCCGCTGGACGAGATTGAGATGCTGGTTGGACGCTTGAGCCGGACGATCATGCTTACAGGACTGCTGGTTGCCGTTTTCTCCATCGTGCTGGCGACGTATGTTGCCTCGCGCACCGTCAATCCGATCCGCCAGTTGACCGAAGTTGTGGAGCGGGTGGCACAGGGCGACATGCGAGCACGGCTCTTGCCCACCACGCACGATGAGATGGCGCAGCTTACCCGTGCCTTCAACACCATGGCCGACGAGCTAAACGACAAAGTGACGATGTTGGCGCAGGAACGTGCCTTCCTCTCCGGCGTGTTGAACACGATGGCCGATGGCGTCATCATCACCGATGAGAACGGGCTGGTGCTGCTGACGAATCCCGCCGCATTGCGAATTTTGGCCTTCCCCGGTAAAGAGGCGCAAGGTCGCACGTTCGCGCAGGTAACCCGTGAACGGCAACTGATCGAACTATGGGATGCGTGTCACCAAAGCGGTGAGGAACAAACAGCCATGGTCGAAGCTGGAGGACGTAATGCGTTCCTCCAAGCCGTCATTGCCCCGCTCAGCGAACCTGTGCCACCCCGTTTCCTCGTCATTTTGCAGGATCTTACCCGTATTCGCCGGCTGGAGACGATTCGCCGTGACTTTATCAGCAATATCTCGCATGAGTTGCGAACCCCGCTGGCGTCTCTGTCTTTGGTCGTCGAAACGTTGAAGGATGGAGCGATTGACGATCCCGCCGCCGCCCAGCGTTTCCTGAGCTTCATCGAATCCGAGCTGAGCACGCTGACGCAGATGGTCGAGGAACTGCTTGAACTCTCGCAGATTGAGTCCGGTCACGTGCCCTTCCGTCTGAAGATAACACGGGTTGCCAAGCTGATCAAAAAACCTGTGAAACGCCTCACACCACAGGCCGAGCGGACAAACATTGATGTCGAGGTGAACATCCCCGAAGACATTCCCCCGGTCCTGGCTGACTCGCGTCGTATCCAACAGGTGGTGATGAACTTGCTGCACAACGCACTCAAGTTTACTCCGGAGGGTGGTCACGTCACCTTGAAGGCCGAGGTTGTGGGACCGGAAGTGGTGATCTCGGTGAAGGATACCGGGGTAGGCATCCCGGCGGACGATGTGCCGCGCATCTTCGAACGCTTCTACAAGGCCGATCGCGCCCGCGCGGAAGAAGGCGTTGGGCTTGGCTTGTCGATTGCTAAGCACATCATCCAGGGACACGGCGGGCGCATCTGGGTGGAAAGCGTGGAAGGGCGCGGAAGTACGTTCTACTTCTCGTTATTGATTGGCGAACACGGTCAAGCGGAAGCTGACGAGGATTGAATTACCAGTAACCCTTGCGAAGGTTTGCAAACAAGACTACTTGCAGTCTCGTTCGCCTAAACCTTCGCAAGGGTGGCTAAGGATGGGGGCGAATGTCAGGATTAGCCAAGCAGCATAGAATTACAATCGGATTAGGACTGGGCATCGCCGCCGGCATTGTCGCTGCAAGGATATGGCGGCAGCGCCAGCGTGCCCGGAGGACATCACCGCTGCGTTGTGCCGCTAGCGGACACGTGGCGCTTGTCACCGGAGCTTCCAGCGGGATTGGTGAGGCGTATGCGCGGGCGTTAGCTCGTAAAGGCTATGCCTTGATCCTGGTGGCACGGCGTGAAGCGCGGTTGCAGGCACTGGCCGAGGAACTGACTTCAAAGCATAACGTACCGGCGGAAGTGCTGGTCGCGGATTTGGCCGATCCTGCCGGCGTGGCTCGCGTCGAAGCGCGCATTGCAGATTTGGACCGTGCGAGCACGGCAATCGCTTTCCTAGTGAACAATGCCGGATTTGGCATACGGGGAACATTTGTTGAGAACGATATCGCCAGCCATGAGGCGATGATCCGCCTGCACGTCGATACCACCGTACGTCTGACGCGTGCTGTTTTGCCGGGAATGCTGGCACAGGATTGTGGTGCGGTCGTCAATGTGGCCTCTTTTGTGGCGTTTTTCCCCGTCACCGGCAGTGTCACCTACAGCGCGACCAAGGCCTATCTCAAGAGCTTCACCGAGGCTTTGTATCAGGAATTGGCCGGAACCGGCGTGCGCGCCCAGGTGCTTTGCCCAGGCTTTACGCGTACGGAATTCCAAAGCACGGGCAAGATCGACGAGGAGGGAATCCCCGACTTTGTGTGGATGTCCGCCGAATCGGTAGTGACACAATCTCTGCGCGACCTCGACAATGGGCGGGTGGTCTCCGTGCCCGGCATAGGCTATCGCCTGTTGGCGATGCTCTGCGGTTTGATCCCGCGAAGTTTGCTGTACAGCGCAGGCCGTTGGACGAGACGTTACCGCGCTACTTTTGCACCGTCCTTCGACGGATTTCACAAGCGCACGTATGCAAACCTTTCGGATTTTCTGGCCGATGTGCGCTATATGCTACAGCATCGGGAGCAGATTCGTGCCGCGATGCACTTGATTGATGAAGCGTTCCGCGAACGCTTGATGCTGGCGGTGACGCAGGTCAACGCGTGTCGCTACTGTTCGGAGTTTCACGCCAAACAGGCCCTTAAAACCGGCCTTTCCCCAGACGAAGTACAACAGTTGCTCGATGGCGATGTTGAGCAATGCCCGCCAGAACAACTCACGGCCGTTCTCTACGCCCGGCATTGGGCCGAGATGGTCGGACATCCCGATCCCGACATCCACCAAACATTGGTTGAAACATATGGCGCGGCCAAAGCTGCGGCTATCGAGATGATTTTGCGGATGATCAACGCCGGCAATCTTTCCGGTAATACCTTCGATTTCATGTTGTATCGCATATCCGGCGGGCGTCTGGGACGATAACGCTTCCGATCCGGCACTGTACCGACAAAGAAAGGGATAAAGGGGAAATGTAATGCAGGCGGGCAAATACTTTCTCTCAAACCGCTGCGTGCGTATTTATCTCGATGCGATTGCGGAAACCAGCGGTCAGTATGGCTTTCCTGCGGTGCTCACTTTAGCCGGTTTGCATACCTGGTTGGAGGCGTTACCACCGTACAATGATGCCCACGAAGTCGATTTTGTCGACTTCGGTGCACTCAATGCGATGCTGGTGAAAATGTATGGTCCGCGCGCGGGAAGAGCATTGGCGTTGTGGGCCGGGCGGGTCTCGTTTATGGCGCTTACCCCGTCCTTGGATGCTCTCTTGAATGTCCAAACTGCGTCTTTCCAAGCACAATCACCGGCGGAGCGTGTCCGGGCTGTGCTGAATAACATCGTCGACAGTCGATGTCTCGGTACTATGGAGGCGACGCTGCAAAGTCTGGGCAATCAGTTCACGTATACGCTTGATCCCTGTCCTTTCTGTTTTGGCCAGAAGCACGTTGTGCACCCTATATGTCACGGTGCGGTGGGTTTTCTCCAGCAGGCGGTCGAATGGGTGGGTGCGGGCGATCAGTATATGGTCGAAGAAGCTTCCTGTGCCGCGACCAAAGGCCCGCAGGACACCGGCTGTGTGTTTGTCATACTAAAAATGGAGCAATATGATGATCAATAATCCCTACAAAGCATTGGCAGAGCGGTTGGATGCGCT
>JAFGSL010000251.1 GCA_016934645.1 Anaerolineae bacterium | reverse complement strand
GAGTCTCCGGCGACAATGGCTCTGGCCGTCTCCGTCAATGACGCAATTGGCAGGAAGGCCTGGCGGATCGCATAGAATCCCAGGACCAAGAGGATGATCGCGCCTGCCACAATGATTATCCACGAAAGCGTGACAAAGCGCTGCATATCCTGCATGACAATGGCTTCTTGCTGCTGTACCACCGCACCCCATCCCTGCCCTCCGATAGCTGTGGGATAGGACCACCAGCGGACACCCTTATCATCGGTGAAAACGAGTAATTGATTCGCCTGGTCACGGCGCAGAGCCAGCACCGGCGCTTGTTGGCTATAATCACGCACCGGATCATCCGCAGCGATCAATGTGAAATCCATATCGGTAGCCGCCATCACGCGATCGTCTTGGTCGAGGATGTAGATCACGCCGGTCTCGCCCAATTCGACGACCGCCAGGCGCAGCACTTGCTGCAAGGTCTGCGGTGTGAGTTCTACGCGCAAATCGACGCCGGCGACGAGCAGACGGGCGATCGCGCCCAGACGCCCCGCAGCGCTACGTTGCAGCAGCATACGCGCCTGCACACCCACCAGCGCTACACCGGTGATCATAACCGGCAACGCGATGACCATAAACAACACGGTCAACCGGTTGCGCAACAACCCCCGCTGGAGACGGTGCTCCAGGGAGATTTGTGCGAGCGCAATATACACGTAGACAACCGCGTAAATGAGGGTGACGAGGACAATTTTGAGCACGGGGTCCAGCATCCCGGTCAAACCGACCTGCACGATCACCACCATCAGGGTGGCTACCACGATCATTCTCGCCCAACGACGCTTAACCTGGCCCGCAGTCCCTTTGTCGCGCAGTATGACAAACGCAGGGATGAGTGGCAACAAGCCCATAACAGAGCCATAGAACAAAATGACCAGCGGGTACAGCGTTGGAGAGACGTAATCCCGCACCGAAACATAGCCGCTCGTGTAAGTCGTTGGGTCGATACCCGTGTACCATACCTGCGTTCCGAGCACAGCGTCCAGGGTCGTGATCCCCAATGGCAGCACGAGGACGACGTAACAGGGCCACCAAAGCCAGCGCCGCCGTCCCGTTAGCCAGGCCGGTTGCAACAGCGCGACGGCTGCGAGCGCCGCCGCAGGGAGAACAGGATACACGGTGGCAGAAAAAAGATAGGTCGGTATGCGCGCCTGGTCGGCGCTATCGGCTGCCAAGAGCAGCCCCATAGCGATGTTGTTGGCCGCCAACAGGAGCAGCAGCAGGCTGATGTGGCGATTGGCGCTGTGGCGCGCGTTGAGGACCAGGATGTATCCCGCCAGGATCAGTTCGATCAGCGCAAACAGCCAGGTGATAAGTTGTAAGGTCTCGATTCCCGTAGACAAATTCATCGGCAACGCCCCTCTCTACTCAAGAGACAGCACCCTGTCGACTAGCCATTTCCGGCGCGCCTAAGCACGCCTCTATCCTGTACGGCAGACGATATGTTCGGCTGCACGTCGCGCCGGCCCACACTTTCCGGGGTCAGGACCATCTGCACTTCACTCGCGCCGAGGAAGCGCCCCAATTCTCGCACGCTCCGTTCCATGATGACTTCAGGGCTAGGGGTCTGCCAGATCAGATCACCGAGCCGGCCAAGCTGCTCGTCGTAGAGCGCCTGGCGCCGCGCCTCGATGAGCAAGCGAGTGTTGTCCAACGCCACGGCCAAATGTTCCACCGCCATCGCGATCAGATTACGGGTACCGGCGTCCCAATCCCCTTTCTCGGCGGCGCGGGTGAAGGCCAAGTACCCCAAGGCAACGTCGTGGGCTACCATGGGTACAATGAACAGGTAAACACCATCCGCCTCGAGCCACATGGAGTGCGCTTGTTTCTCCGCCATCGCTTTTTGCGCCAGCGCGTTGACCTGTGGGATGGCAACCTGTACACCCGTAGCCGATTGCATAGAGGCCTTCCCCAACAACGTATGCCAGGAAGCCAGTGTATGTTGCGCATAGAGCGTCCGTATTTCTTGTGTCTGCGCTTGCCTTTCTTCCAACGAACGTAGCATGTCGAGAGCCGTCGTCATCTGGCCGACGATGATGCGAAAGATCTGCAGTTCTTCCTCGGAAAAGGCGACGCGCGTGCTATGCAGATCCAGCACGCCCAACACCTCGCCGCGCATGCTCAACGGCAGGCTGATCTGCACACGACTGTCGGGGAATTGCGAAAGCTCTTCGGGTAGAGGCAACGCCATCTGCTCCTTCCCAAACTGCGCAGCTCGTCCCGGCGCGTTCCGCGCCCCAACAGGGATTTCGGCAACCGTTGCGACCCCAGAACGGGCCAGTTCCTCCCCCAGTTGACCGGAAGTCGCCGCCAACAGCAGCGTGTCGCCGGAGCGATTCATAAGGAACAGATTGGCCTGATAAATGTCGAAGGTCTCTGCAATTTCACGCACCACTCGCCAGACCAATTCATCACGTTGGCGCAATGAAGCGAGCACGTGACCCAGGTTGGACACCCATCCCAACTGCTCCGCGTGACGTTGTTTGGCTTCCGCTTCGCGCACCGCCTGCTCGCGATCCTCCGTCAACTCCTGTGCCAACTCCTGGCTATGCGTCAACGCCTCCGCGAGACGTGGGAACAGGTACAGTTGTGAAGCCACGAAAAACGCGTTAACCATCAAGAAAGTGAATGTGTAACTGAGCCAGGCGGCAGGTTTGTCCGACAACAATTGGATCTCGGCAGGAATGTTCCAGATCCCGGTAGAGAACAGCCAACCGGCGATGCCCATCGTGATGATGGCCGCTGCAATGCTAAGCAACGCCGCACGTCGTCCCAAGAAAATCGTCGCAATGAAGGAGAATCCCAACAAGAAAATACGCGCATTGCTGCTCAACCCGGCGCGCACCAACGAAAGCGCCGCCAACCCATAGACAACGGCCAACAGCGTGGCGGTTTTCAGGCGGTAAGGCGCTCGCTTCCAGAAGCGCACAAGGCCTACAAACACGACGCCCACGACATAAAAGGGGATGAGCCGGGCGCGCCCGTCTTTCCACACGTAGTAAGCCGCGAGCAAAAGTGCAGGAATGGCGACGATGAACACGATCTGCAAAACGTGGTCGAGTAACCGGTGTTGCCACTCGTGGACTTCAGCAGGATATGCGCCTCTTTGTTTTTCGCTCATAACTTTACCCATCCATTGACTGACCAGGCTACAAAAGTCTCAGCACGTACCGCGCTTGCCAACCTATTGCTAAAAGCAGATATGGACTCGACCGGACATCTTGTGAGACTTTTCTAGTCTTTGCTCACTGTTTACGATAGCGCCTCCGGCAAAGTCACCGCAGCAACCACGCCATCAGCATATGCGATATCCCGGAGCGATTGCGTAGCCTGCGCCAGCATTGCTTCCAGGTCAGGTGTTTGCAGCACACGCTCACCGAACTCGCGCAGCCACTGTTCCTGCGCCAATCGCGTCTGTACCTCATCCAGTAATGCGATCCTTTCCAGCGTCACGCCGCCAAACTCCCCGATGGCGCGGTAGATTTGCATCTCCAGGGTGGTAAGACGGTGTACACCGTCGAAGCCGACCATCACCAGGCCGTAGAATTCCGCACCCGCGCGCAAAGGGATCAAAGCCACGCTGCGGCTACTCCCGCCAAACGCCGTGTCCTCGACCAGACGCTGGCAGAGATCAGTGCAACCGGTTTCCGGCAAGTCCGGTGGGGCGCCGACGTCGGGGATAAACAAAGGTTTCTCCAACACCATCCCCAGCATCAATGCCGCGCTGAAGTTTTCCGCTGCGTCACCCTCGTCGACGCGCTGGACGTTCAACGCTGCCTCACGCAGATCGGTCACGAGATAGGCGGTATCCCGTGCGCCCTTAGCCATCTGCACGATGTATACACGCCCTGGATGAAGTCCCTCCGCAAGCTCCAGAATCGCGGTATGGGCCTCCGCTACCGTATGCGCCCTTCCCAAACGCTGTGTCAAGCGGAAGAAGGGATTCGCTTTCTCCAGGACAGAGTCTCCGGCGCTCAAGCGCCGCGCGTTGTCGAGCGCTACGGCCACTTGCCAGGCCAGTCCTTCCAGAACACGGAGATTGTCCTGATCGAAGGTTGTTTCTTCGGCGCTATGAATGTCCAGGACGCCCAAAGCCTCGTCCGCCATCACCAACGGCAGCAGCGCCGCCGATTGCGCCGCCGGCAAACCGCGTTGCGCCAGGTGCGCGGCATCGAGATCAGCATCGACCGTCGTCCCGCCGTTCGACCTGGCGATGTAGGACTGGCGTGTCTCGAACACGCGTCTGAGCGCGCTCTCACCGGTGCGCTTGAGACGATAGCCCTTGGCCGCCAGCTTGCGCCCCTCAGGCGAGGAAGCCGCGCGCAGCATGAGCCGTGCGCCGGTTTCGTCCGGCAGGAAGATCGCCACGTGGGGGAAGTCAAAATGCCGGCTGATGAGCTGGACGGTCTGCTCCAAAAGCGATTCGACATCGTACTGTTGCATCAAATCCCGCGTCACCTGCACGCCGGCGTCCATGTACATCGCATGACGTTGCAAACTCAGGTTCGAGTCCTGCAACACGCGCATCCGCTCCGCCAGGTCGTGCTGGCGCGCTTCCAAATCGGCGGAAAGTTGCGCGCTGCGTTGCAAACTGTCGAAAACACGCGGCAGCAGGTTGTTGAAAGCGGCAAACAGCGCCGTCGTGCACACGAGGAAGACGATTAACCCACTCACCAATGCCGCCGAAGTATACCCCGCTTCCGGTTGCAGCGGAACGATGATGCCCAAACTGGTCATGACGACAAACAATGTGAGAAGCAAGGCGGATACGACTAACATCACCATACTGTGACGTCCACCCAAAAAGAGGGTCGCAAACAGCGTGGCGGTCATCAGATAAATCCGGCCATCCTCTCCCCAGCCATAGGTTAGCAAGTCACTGATACCCAGGATGAGCAGCGCACTCAGTAACGCCCACACGCGCCAGACGTAGGGAATGCGCGGTGCAAAAGCGCTGACAGCCACACCCACATAGCCAAACAGAACCAGAGCCAGAAGCCACATTTGGCCGGTGGTGTAAATATAATAGCCACCAACCATCAACAATGGCAGAGCGACGATAGCCACCACACGCAGAATACGTTCAAACAAGGCCTGCCGCCACGGCAACATCCGTGACATGGTGCCGGCAGTTTCTTGAGTCGAGATTTGTTTCTTCATGGTTTTCTCCCGTGCGGCAAGCGTCACCCTTCGCTGGCCGGTTCGGTTGACGGATGGCACGGCATGGAAAAGGTAAATGTACTTCCCTTGCCCACCTCACTTGTGACCCACATCTGCCCGCCATGCATTTC
>JAFGSL010000250.1 GCA_016934645.1 Anaerolineae bacterium | reverse complement strand
GACGAATTAAGGATGCGATGAACGAAACCCGTGCGCGCGGCGCAAGTATTTTGATCGTCGATGATACGCCCTTCAATCTGCGATTCCTGTCGGATGTCTTGGGTCGTGAGGGCTACATCACACATACGGCCCCCGATGGAGAGCAAGCCGTACAACTTGCACAAACGCTTTCCCTGGATTTGGTGTTGCTCGACATAATGATGCCGGGACTATCAGGCTACGAAGTATGCGGTCATCTGAAAGCCGACGAAAAAACGCGCGATATTCCCGTCATCTTTCTCAGTGCCTTGAACCAGGAATTGGACAAAGTTCATGCCTTCACGGTAGGTGGCGTGGATTACATCACCAAGCCCTTCCAGGTGAAGGAAGTCCTGGCGCGCATCGAGACGCATCTGGCCCTCCGGTTCTTGCAGAAAGATCTGGAAGAGCAAAATCTTTGCCTACAGCGCGAAATTGCCGAACGCAAGCAAGCCGAAGAGGTGTTGCAGGAGCAAGCGACTGAATTGGAAGCGCGCAACGCAGAACTGGATGCTTTTGCTCACACCGTTGCCCACGACCTCAAAACACCTCTCACTGCCGTGGTGGGATTCAGTGACCTGTTGCAGAAACGCTACACTCAGATGTCATCCGAAAAGTTGGGTGAAACATTGGTGATCATTGCCCAGAACGGGCGGCGGATGGCGAACATCATCAACGAAATGCTCTTGCTCGCCAGCGTGCGTCAGATGAGCGAAGTGCCGATAACACCGTTGGATATGAGGAGCATCGTGGACGCCGCCAGGGATCGCCTTGTCGATATGTTCACAGAACACGCCGTCCGGATCAGCCCTGCTGAGGTCTGGCCCACCGCTTATGGCTATGCCCCATGGGTTGAAGAGGTGTGGGTCAATTACCTCAGCAATGCGGTCAAGTATGGCGGAACGCCGCCCCATATCACGGTGGGAGCGACGCCGCAACCACCAGATAGAGTGCGTTTCTGGGTGCGCGATAACGGCAACGGTTTGACCCAGGAAGAACAGTCACACTTGTTCACTGCATTCACCCGCCTGGGACAAACTCCGGTCGAAGGCCACGGTTTGGGACTCTCGATTGTGCAACGGATTATTACGAGATTGAATGGAGAAGTGGGGGTTGAGAGCACAGCGGGACAGGGAAGCACGTTTTTCTTCGTCCTGCCGGCGGTCACGAACGATACAGACGACCCCGTTGCATAACGATGACTATGGAACAAGCGATTTTCGAAAAACAGACCCGACTCAAAACTTTTCCGCCATGTGCGCTCATTTACATTATTTACCGGCGTGTGCTCGAACATGGGGTGCGCGCCACCTATCTCTGGGTACAAGACAAAATTGTGCGCCGTACGCGCGGCTTCTCGCCGCCCCACATCAGCCAGGTGCAACCCAACCTGTACGTCGGCGGGCAACACCAGCGACGCGGGCTGGCGCAGATGCGCGCCCTGGGCATTGCTGCCGTGGTCAATATGCGCGAGGAATTCGATGACGCGCGGCGCGGGCTGGCGTTGGATCACTATCTCTGGCTATCTACCACCGACGACACCTCCCCGGCATCGGAAGACCTGGAGCGGGGCGTGGATTTTATCAGCCATCACATTGCCGCAAAACGCGGGGTCTACATCCACTGCGCGGCAGGTGTGGGACGCGCGCCGATGATGGCCGCAGCATACCTGGTGCGCACCGGCATGAGCGCAGCGCAGGCCTGGGACACCATCCGCCAGGTGCGCCCCTTCATCCGCCCGACGCCGCCTCAAATCACCGCCCTCAATGCCTTTGCTGAGACTATGGCGACTACGCGACCGCCCGACTGACGACCTGAGACTATTTCCCAGGGAGTGACACAATGGACACAAATGAGGATTTTGCATTGAACGCCCCGCACATCCAGAAACGCATGCAGGCTGCCATCGAACGCATCACCGTGGACCCGGCGTTGACAGAAGCCCTCGCCGATGACGAGGCGCTCACCTTGTTACACTGGGCCGAGACGGAGATCGAGCGCCTGGTGCTCGAAACCGTCGATATGGATGACGAAGCCGCCTGGCAGCATCTCGATCCGGCGCTGCGCAAGTTACGGCGCTACATCCGCGAAACGGCCAACACCAGCGGAGAAACCGACGATCCCGCCGTCATGCTGCACCTGCTCCTGGCATCGCCGCCCGCCTATGCCGACGAGATGTAATTGATGACGCAGTCTACCTCTACCCCAGTGAAAAAACGCTCCTTCGGTTGGAAAGAGCTGCTCATTTCCCTTTTCCTCATGATCACTGTGTGGGCCGGCGTGGACCTCCTCGGGTTCGGCGGCAGCTCGAAGCCCGTGGAAGTTTCCGAAGGGGCCAACATCCAGGCCTTCTTTACCACGCCGCGTTACCCTGATCGACCTACAGATCGCCATGGCGGTATAGATGAACGCCTGGCGGCGGCCATTGACAGCGCCCGGACGAGTATCGACGTCGCCGCCTTCGAGCTAAATCTGGAGAGCGTCACCGAGGCGTTGGTGCGCGCGCATCAACGCGGCGTGCGGGTGCGCCTGGTGACGGATTCGGATTACGCCAACGCCTTCGGCCCGACGCGCCTGCTTCAGGTGTCGGTGCCGGTTGTCTTCGATGGCGCCCAGCCGTTTATGCACAACAAATTTGTCGTCATCGACGGCAAACAGGTGTGGACCGGCTCCTGGAACCTGACCACCAACGGAACCTATCGCAACAACAATAACATCATCGTTGCCGACTCCAAGCTATTGGCGGAGAATTACACGGTGGAGTTCGAGGAGATGTTCCTCCTCCGCAAGTTCGGGGCGACTTCGCCCGACAACACGCCGTATCCACAGATCGAGATCGCCGGCGTGCAGGTGGAGAATATCTTCGAGGCGGAAGGGGACGCGCGCACGCGGATGATCCAGTTGATCAAGGGCGCGAAATCCAGCCTCGATATAATGGCCTTCGTGTTCACCGACGATGACATTGCCAGCGCCATCAT
>JAFGSL010000249.1 GCA_016934645.1 Anaerolineae bacterium | reverse complement strand
GTCGCGTGTCCAGGCCGCAGGTTGGGCATATCTCAGTTTCCTCCGTGATGACGCCCATACAGTAGGGGCATAAAATGACCGCCGCTTCATTCGTCCATACCAGCTTGAATACAAATCCCCGCAAATCGCTTTGTACCACTTTCTCGACGACCGCTTCGGTCGCATAAACGTCCTGTAAGACTGTTTCGGGGATTTTGAAGAGCGTTTCATCACTCACGGCATCCTCTCGGAACGCATACCGGAGAATGCGCATAATCCGCCCACTGCTCGTGAAGCGTTTTACTTCGGATCGACTTTCATCTAGCGCGGCGACCAGGCGTGTGACGTTAAGCGCGGTGTACGTGTCGCCGCAATTTTCGCACCGCAATGGGATTGTCTCCCCGACGGAACTCAACAACTGTCCCAACACGCGCGTGCCTTTGGCACTGAATACCGGGATGTGTGAGGTCAAACCGGGAAAATCCCCGCCTGGGAGATTTTGACCCGGTTCGACCACCTCGACCTCGATATGCTCCGGTGGGGTTTCTATGCACTGCCCGTTGAAGCGCCTGTAAAGCTCTAGTGTGTCTGAACCGACGGGCGCGAGGATGTGATAGTTGTTGTAATTCGCCTTCAGAATGTAGACTTTCATCAGCCCAGCGCGATCTCCGCCGCGAGAACAGATGCGGGCGGCAGCGTGATCACGAAAGATGCGCCGGTCGCGTCGATGGCGTAGGGGCGCGGCGTGAGCGTCTCGGGCGCGTCGAAGGTGTTGTGCGCGTGGATCTCGCCGCTGAGGATGCGCGCTGCGCCACCTGCCGCCTGCGCGCCGCCGAGCAGGTCTACCGTCACCTCGACGGCGTTCGTGGCGTGCGCGTTGGTCAGTGTGAGGAAGAGGACTTTCCCCGTGCGCGATGCACTGCCGGAAACGATCGCCACCTGTTGCTCCTTGCCGCCAGCGGTGTACGTTACCTTGCCGGACTCGACGACCGTGCGCAGCGAGGTGCCGCCCTGGTGCGGCGCGTACATCTCGTAGACGTAGCCCGTTGGCGTCACCAGCATCTTCTCGCCCTGCGTGAGGATCATCGCCTGTAGCACGTTGATCGTCTGCGCGATGTTCGTCATCACCACCTTGTCGGCGTGGCGGTTGAAGATGTCGAGCGAGGTCGCTGCGACGAGCGCGTCGCGCAGGCTGTTCTGCTGGAACAGGAAAGCCCGATTCGTGCCCGGTTCCACCGGATGCCACGTCCCCCACTCGTCGATAATCAGTCCGATCTTGCGCGAAGGATCATAGGCGTCCATAGCCGCGCGCTGCTGGACGACCAGGTCTTCCATGTACAGCCCGCGCGCGATCAGTTCGTACCACTGATCCACCGAGTACTCCGTCGCCGTGCCCGCCGTCCCGCAGTAGTAGTGCGCCGCGTAGCCGTGCAGGTTCTTGAAGTCCCAGTAATCCTTGCGCAGCTTGCGGAAGAAGCGCGTCGTCCATTCGAGGTCGTTGCCGGGCGAGCCGCAGGCGATCACGTAAAGTTGCTTGCCGAAGCCGCGCACGAACGTGGCGAAACGGCGGAACTCGGCGCAGTAATCCTCCGGCGAGAAGCTGCCGCCGCAGCCCCAGTTCTCGTTGCCGACGCCCCAGTAGGTGATGTCCAGAGGCTCTGGGCTGCCGTCAGATGCACGCTGCTGCGCGAGCGTGCTATCGCCGGGGAAGTTGCAATACTCCACCCACTCGCGCAGTTCCTGCACGGTCCCGGAGCCGATGTTGCCGACGATGTACGGCTCTGCGCCGACCATCCGGCAGAACTGGATGAACTCCTGGGTGCCGAACTGGTTGCTCTCGACGACCTCGCCCCAGTGGATGTTGACGCGGCGCGGGCGCTGGTCGCGCGGGCCGACGCCGTCTTGCCAGTGGTAGTCGTCGGCGAAGCAGCCGCCGGGCCAGCGGATGACGGCGGGTTTCATCTTCTTGAGCGCGGCGACGACGTCGTTGCGGATGCCGCCGGTGTTCGGGATGGACGAATCCTCGCCCACCCACACGCCGCCGTAGATACACCACCCCAGGTGCTCGGCGAAATGCCCGTAGATGTTGGGGTTGATCGTGCCGATTGGGTCATTGAGGTTAATCGATAGTTTGGTCATGGGTCTCCTTTCAGTTATGGGTAAAGAGAAATGAGTTAAGAGTAAAGAGTTAAGAGAAATGCGTGATTCGTAATTCGTAATTCGCTGATTCTTTTTTCGCTGATTTGCCTACTTTCGCGCAACAGTCATCAGGCGTGGGCCGAGAACCGGCTCGTGTTCGGTTAGGCGGGCGATGTCCAGGATGACGTCGCGCTGGGCCGGGTTGGCCCAACTCGCGTCGAGATCGGGGACCAGCCAGGCGGGACCGAGGATGCCGAGTGTGGCCTCGTGATGCAAACCGGCGTCTTCCACTTCGGCCTTGAGTTCGTCGGGATGGTGGAAATAGGCATTGGGAAAGGTAAACGTCCCGGGCGGCGGGTTCTCGCGCCGTCCGGTCTGCACCTCGTTACGGATCATCGCGTGGTAGGCGGGATCGAAGACGTGGCCCTTGGTCAGGCCGTAGATCAGCCCGGCGTAGCGCGTGATGGCGAAGGCCAGCAAGACGCCGCCCGGACGCAGAACGCGCCCGGCCTCAGCAATGGCTCGCACCCGCCCCTTCCGCTCGGTGAGATGATACAGCGGCCCGTGCATGATGATCGCATCGGCAAAGTCGGCGTCGAAGTCCAGATGCCGCGCATCGCCGACGCCCATCCCGGCAAGCTGCGGCGCTCCGGGCGCCTGAGCCGCCTCGCGCGCCTGCTCGATGTGCCGGGGCACGATGTCCACCAGATACGCGCTGTATCCCAATCCCGCCAGCCAGAACGCGTAGACGCCCGTCGCCCCGCCGACGTCAATTACGACCGCCGGAGCCGGGGGCAGATAGCGCAACATCAACTCCCGCGTGCGGGCCAGTTCCAACGGGCCGATATCGTGTTTCAGGCGTTCGTCTTCATTGTAGACGTTGTAATGGTCGATGATGGCTTGCGATTGATCCATCCTTCTTCCTCTCACAGATGCAATTCGTTATAACTTACTGCTGTGCCAGACGTATTCTCTTTGCCGTTGTAACGCATCGAATTCATCACGCGCACGGTAGCACCCGGCTCGGCGAAAACGGTAAAACCGTCGCTGCCCAGGTTATCGGTGCCGATGTTGAACACATCGACGGTGCCGGATGCGGTGTACACGCCATAACGCGCGGCATAGATGAAATTGTTGAGCAGACGTGCATTCGTCGCGCCATCGATGTAGATCAGCGTGACGTTATCCCGGCGGTATTCGATCAGCGCCTTCGCGTCGGTGAGCCAGGGCGAGATACGATACCCATTTCGGGGCCGGAAGTTGGGATTGCTGTGGCAGTCTTCGACCCGGCCAGCATCCGCCGCGCCAAGAGTGATGAAAGTGCTGGTTGTCGCGCCAAAGAAGCTGCCGATGTAATAGCGGTCACTGCCCTCCTGGACGTCCAGGCCCAGGTGACCGTTTTCGACGACGGCGTTCACCACGTAGGCATCACTGCCGTTGATGCGGATCGCATAAGGGTATGCCAGGGGCGTGCCATCGGCGAAACTGTTGTGCGGATAGAAAACCCGCAATCCCCGCAGGCCGGCGCGGTCGCCGTTCAGCGCGATCAGCGCAACTTCCTGCTCGGGTACGGCTGCGCCTTCACCTTCGTAGGCGAACAACACCGTGCCGTCGCTGAGGCCGTCTTGGCTGCGATGCGGCGTAGCCGATGCGCCCCGCAGTTCGACATTGGCGGGAACGGTGAGGTGGGTGGCAATGTGATACCATCCGGCAGGCAGGTAGACCACGCCGCCGCCCGCCGCGCCTGCGGCGTCAAGGGCTTGCTGAATCGCGGAGGTGGCATCGTCGGTGGGCAGAGTCCCCTCTGTGTTGGGCGGGACAAACGGCGCGTTGTAGGGAGCTTGCGTGACATCAAACAACACCGCCCGCGTTACCGTAGGAACCTCGGCTTCTGGATAGGCGTCCGGCGCGCTGCCCGGTTCATCGACGTGCACGCGCCGGCTATAGGCACTGTGGATCTCGCCGGTCAAAGCGCAGTCAGTCAGATGCATATGGCCGAAGGCATTGTTTTCCACGGCGTAGGTACTGCCTTCCAGCGCGCAACGCAGGCACGCAATCCCCCACTCCGGCCTGCGATGGTCAATCGCGGTCTCTTCCGCCTTGAACGCGACGTTCGTGTTGCGGATCTCGGTGAACAGAAATTGCCCGGCAAAGGCAATCCGGTCGCTCGCGACGAAGTGGATGCCGATGTCGTAATCGGCGGCAGACAGGGCGTAGAAGTTGTCCCATTCCAGACCGGAAAAGGTGAAGGCGACGCCGTTGGCGCGGGTCCAGGCATCAAGCGTGGCGCGCTCGGGTGGGTTGTATGCCGCCGGAGCTGTGGCCCAATAGGCGTTGTTGAACGTGATATGGCTCCACGTTCCGACGTCCGCGCAATTCCGCGCATCCAACCCGCGATAGAGTGCCGTGCCTTTGACGTTTCTCACGCGCGATAGCTCGTGCACCGATTTCTGGTAGGGCGGCGCGTTGACGCCGATGGCCTGGTAGGCGTTGATCACGGTACAGTCAATGACCGAGCTGGCGTGATAGTTGGCATTCCCGCTCCAGCCGTTGCCACGAATCTCGAACGTCCAACCATACGGAACGGGATTGGTCGCATCCTGGTTCGGGTAGTAGACGGTCAAGCCCATCGTTGCCGCACTGCCGCCGATCAGGAACAAAGGATCGCTCCCCGTCGCTACGTCCGCCTGGATCACGGTACCGTAGTCGCCGGAATCTATATCGGGATCGCGCCAGTCGCCGCGCAGCGTGCAGAACGGCCACACAAAAATCGTGCGTGTGACCTTGTATGTCCCTACCGGCATCCAGACCGTACCGCCGCCCGTGTGATGACAATCGTCGAGAGCGCGCTGGATCGCGTCGCTGGCATCGCGCACGCCCTCAGGATCGGCATCGTAATCAAGGACGTTGTAATCGATGACCACGATATCGTCGGTTGGATAAACCGGTGTCACGATCTGTGAATTACGAAGTTTCGCCATATCCGTCACCTCCACCAGAGAGAGCGCTTCAAAGCGTGTCCCATTGCCTTCGCCCATACCGTGCACGTCCACACGCGTGCGCTCGCCGCTGTACCACAATCCCTCAACTGACGTCCACTGCCCGCCACCGACGCCGGGTTCGACGGCAAGGCGAAGCCCTTCCTCCATATCGCCCATATCGACGTAGGCAAGATCATCGTTACTGGCTTTGTAGATCCGAGCCGAAAAACGGTAGTATGTCGCGCGTTTGACGGGTAGGGTTTCGGTGAAGAGCGGCGCGATGGTGGGCGCTGCCGTTGCAGTTGGCGTAGCTGTGGCAGGGAGGGAAAACGTCGCCGTAGGTGCAATGTCTGCGGTAGGTGTGGTCTGCTCACACCCGGACAGTGCCAGGATCAAAATCCCAACCCAGATCAGCATCCAACAATGTCGCTCCGGACAAACGATCTCCTTCACAATTCAGTTATCCTTCTAAGCATAATTTTCACAAGTGTCTCTGAGCGTCCGGCGCGATGAAGTTTGAAATCACCTCATACGACGATGCCGACGCCATTGGTGCGTTCGGCCTGATGCAGTGCCTTGTTTAGCAAAAAAATGCCCAAACTGACGAAGATGATGCAAAATAACAGTAGGGTAAAAAACGCACTGCGCGTCGCCAGATCGCCAAGCCCCGTCCCGTTGATCATCACCTGCCGAATGCCTTGCAGGGCATGGGTGTGCGGGATAGCCCACGAGACAGGGCGAAGCCACGCCGGCAGGATCGTCAGGGGGTAGTATACACCAGAAAAAATACGCGCGAATACATCAGCTAGCCAGGTGACTGGCTCGCGCCCCTGCTTGACTTCCAGGAAGACAAAGGTACTCGCCCCAACCAACCCGATCCCGAAACAGGTGAGGATGAACACACCGTATAAGAGCAGCGCCGGTAAAACTTGAATATGACGGCTGAGGGTGACGTCCGCGAAGAAAACGGCAAACGCGAGAATCGCTGCTGAGATTGCGGCCTGATATAGCACCGTCCACAGCAAACGCCCGGTGATCATCGCCCAGATGCCATGACGCTGCGAGTGATAGATTTCAAGGCGTTTGTCCCAGTAGGCGGTGCTCAGGCTCTGGAAGGGCAACGTCATGATCGTGCCGACGTTCTGGAAGAAGAGCACGCCGACGACCATATAGGCGACGAAGTCCCCGTCGTATGCGTCGAGGGAGGTTGCCGCGTAGTCTTTCAAAAAGAGTGAGACGAAAAACCAAATCCCCACGCCGACGAATGACTGGATCACCTGCAAAACACCGTTGACGGGATAAAAACGCAACGCTTTGAATTCCAACCAGGCAAAAGATAGACTTGCGCGAAGAAAATTCACCAATGTATACCTCATTCGGCAATAGTGCTCACGCCACAGTGTGGACGAAAACATCTTCCAACGTCGGTTCGTTCGTCTCCACGGCGTAGATGTCCAGATGATGTTCACGCAGCAGCTTGAGCGTTGCAAACAGCACATGCCCCAGGTTTTCCGCCGAGATTTCCAGCTTCCCGTCCGAGTAGGTGCATGTGACCACCTCCTCGTGCGCTTGAAGTTGCTGCAACACGCCATCGGGCAGCGGATCGCATGCGATGATGCAGGAGTCGTATTGTTGCAGGTTTTTGCGTAACTGCGAGACAGAATCACAACTGATGATTTTCCCGTGATCCATAATGGCAACCCGGTCGCACAACTCCTCGGCCTCGAAAATGAAGTGTGTGGTCAGGATGACGGTGATCTCGAACTCGTGGTTGATCTTGCGGATGAAGTCCCGTACCGCCTGCGCACCCGTTGCATCCAGTTTGACCGTCGGTTCATCCAGGAAAAGAATAGGGTTTTTCACCAGCAGCGAGCGCGCAATCGCCAAACGCTGCCGCATCCCTGCCGAGATGCTCATCGGCCAGAAGTTCTCGTAGGCCTTCAGGTCAAGGAAGGCCAGCAGTTCGTCGATGCGCGCTGCGCGGATGCCTTCAGGGAGGTTGTAGACGACTGCCCAGAATTCGAGGTTCTGCCGTACCGTAAGGTTATTGTCGGTGCCAACGTCGGCGGTAGGTGCAACGAGGCTTACCGACGCGCGAATCTGCTTGTGATTCCGGTGGATATCGTATCCCAGGACCGTGCCCGTGCCTGCGTCCGCCGCCAGCAATCCCGCCATCACCTTGATGAGCGTCGTCTTGCCCGCGCCGTTGCGTCCCAACAGACCGAAGACTTCGCCCGCATCGATCCGCAGGTCTACGTTATCCACGGCATTGAAGGGCTGTTTCCGCCACAAACCTGCTTTGATGCGAAAGGTCTTGACGATGTTCGAGAGTTCGATTGCCGTCATTGCCATCGGGTCAGCGTTCCTTCCCGCCGCGCCTTCTCGATGCCTTTGACGTACATCAGTACGCCTAGCGGCAACGTCACCAGGCTCATCAGCGTGAGTGCAACTATGTCGGTGGTAACGGGCGACCAAGGGAGCACCTGCTGCAAGGGGAGTACCCGCGCGGTTAGATCACCACCGGGAACCGCCAGCCGCCGCAGTGCATCCAGCGCATAGGTGTGGGGGATGAAGCTGCCCAGGATTTGCAGCGGGTAGGGCAGCACCGTGAGCGGGTAGTAGTAGCCCGCCGTCAACGCGATGATCACGTTCTGTAGCAGGAAACGTACCGGCTCGGTGTTCTGCTTGAAATTGAAGAGATAAAACGAACTGGCGCTGATGATGCCAATGCCGAGGGTTGAAAGCAGAATGAGCAGCAGGAATAGCAATTGCAGCGGCATCTGAGCTGTGTCGTAAACCGCGCCGAAGAACAGGCCGCCAAACAGCAGCGACAGGATCACACGGGGGTAATCGTCGATCACGGAGCGAAACATGATGCCCATAAACGGCGTCAGGTACGAGAGCGGGCTGAGCAAGTACAGGTCCATCGTCCCGCCCCAGTAGATGCGCGCCACGCGCACGAATGGGTCGCCTAAGTTGGTGAACGAGATGTAGTGAACACACAGGCCCAGCACCACGAAGGTCTCGTAGTTATTGCCATAGGGGAAGAAGTTGGTCGCATGACCGCGCGTCATCAGACTGAGCAGGAAGAAAATCGTTGTGTTGAAGAAAACATCGAGAAACCACATCCAGGCATTCATCCGGTAGGAAGACCAGATGATGAACTCCCGTTTGGAGAATATTTTGAGTGAAGCCCACTCGCTTCTCAGTCTAGTTAACATTCGCCTGCTCCACGTAATGCTCGTAGATTTCTTGCAGCGTGATCGGTTGCATCTGTAAACTGACGATGGGCACGTCACACCGGATAAATACGTCCACAATCTCGCCTGTGGGATGTGCATCTTGCTCGATCACGATCCTCGCGCGCCAGTTGTCGCGTTTCCCGTTGGCGGGTTCCAGGCGCACGTCGCGCACACCACGCATTTGCAATAGATCATCCTTGACCGTCTCGATGGCGGTAGCCCGTTCGCGTACATCACCGGTGACATGCAGCGCGGTGATGCCCTGAAGCGGGGCCAGCAATTCATCCATTGTCCCCAGGCCGACGAGGTGTCCCCGGTGCAGGAATAGAATACGGTCGCAGACGCCCAGATCGACCGGATTGTGGCTGGTGACGAGGATCGTTGTGCCTTTGACGGCGTACTCCTGCATCAAGGCGCGCACGTGCGCCGAGGATTGCACATCGAGGCTGACGGTGGGTTCGTCGAGATAGAGCACAGGCCGGTTGAGGAGCAGTCCGCGCGCGAGGGTGATCTTCTGCCGCATTCCTGCCGAGAGGGCGGAGACGGCCTTGTTGCGCGCGTCGTCCATTTCAAGGCGATGCAGTGCGGCGTCACACCGCGCCCGGAGTGTTGCCCCGCTCATCCCAAAGAGTTGCCCGTACAGCAGCAAATTTTCGTAGGCCGTCAGTTGCCACTCCAGCCCCATCCACCCATTCGTAGAGATGTAGCTGATCGTCTCCTTGATCTCGTGGATGTCCGTTTTCCCGGCGATGTCGACTGTTCCCCGGTCGGGCAGCAGCAGGCCGCTGAGGATCTTGATCAGCGTCGTTTTGCCCGCACCGTTAGCTCCAAAGATGCCAAAAATCTCGCCTTGTGTGACGCTGAAGGTGACGTCCTTGAGCGCCTGGACCGGCGACGCGCGGTTGGCCGTGAGCCGCGAGAGATTCTTGATCCACAGCGCGATACCGCCTTCTTTGCGATCGATATCGAAACCCTGGTAGGTTTTGTCGATGTGAGAGACCTTGATCATGAGAAGACTTTTTCAGGATGGTCGAAAATCCGTTGGGGCCTTACATCGACAGGGTGACCGGCATGTGCGTCTCGCCGGATTGGTACGCCGCCAGCAGCACTTCGAGGGTCTTGCGGCCTTCTTCGCAGGGGATGTCCGGTGTGCGGCCCTCAAAGATGGCTTCGGCGAATTTATCGAAGTAGACGACATACGCCTGATCCCCCCATTGTCGCGGGAAGGAAAGCTGCGTCCACTCGCCGGGCGTCAGGCCTTCGATCTCGTTATCGGTGTAGACGAGCAAATCGTTGTTGTCGAAGACGATCTGCCCGGCGGTGCCGAAGATGCGGTTGTCGGAGGCTCTCGTGCCGCGCGCGCCGGCTTTTGATGCGCCCGGCGCGCACGAGGCAGCCATCCACGTGCCGAGAGCGCCATTGGTGTAGCGTAGCGTCACCGTGATAAAGTCTTCCACTTCGACTGGCGTGCGATACGTGCCAAACTCGGCGAAAACGCGTGTGATCTCCTGTCCAGTGATGTAGCGCAGCCGGTAAAAGTCGTAGATGTAGTTCATGATCAGCACGCCACCGCCGGATTCGAACTTGGACTTGCGCCACGTTGTGTGCACGCGCCCGGTGTAACCGCCGGTCCAGTAACTCGGCGGTTTGTTGGACGCGCCAGTCACCTGTGTCGCCATCAGTTCGCCGATGGCGCCTTGTTCGATCAGTTCCTTTGCTTTTGCCGTCGCCGGTTGGTAGCGGACGCTGCCTTCCTTCGACGAACACAGCACGCGAGCCTCTTTACACGCCGCGATAAGCGCGTCAGCGTCCTCGAGCGTTGTCGCCATCGGTTTTTCGACGATGACGTGTTTGCCTGCTTGAGCGGCCTGGATGCCCAACGGGACGTGTAGGTTGTGCGGTGTCGAGATCACGACTGCATCCACATCGGGATGCGTCAGCACATCCTCGAGATTGGTGGAGCACGGAATGCCGTATTCTGACTCGTAGGAGGTGGCTATCTCTGCCAGGGGATCCATGCCCACGATCATCTCCGCGTTGGCGGTTTGCTGGAACACGTGTCCGGTGGAACTATAGGCGATTTCACCCAATCCAATCAACCCAAATCTCAATTTCCTCGACATTATTCTCCTCTTCGGTTGCAAAGTCTGCGCGTGTGAGTATATCACGTGATGCGCGAATGAAGCAGATACCTACCAGTAGATTTTAAGCAGGATTTAACAAAAATCAAACGCAAAAGCTCTGGTTGTGGCTGGCTGACTGATTGTGCCGCCCGCTTGACAACCACCTGGCTTTCGCTACACTCAGCGCAGCTTTCTCTGCATAGTCCAAGTTGCCACTTTTGCACTGGGCTAAAACCCTAAAGGTTTGCCAATACTTGCTGTTGCCCAAAAATCGTCGCAAACCGCGCGCATTGGAAATCACAAAGCCGTGAGAAGACCTTTAGGGTTTATAGGGCGCAACTTGAGTCACGTAAGAGATGGGATGATTCTAGTGTAGGAGGGAGAAACCAACGATGACCTACGTAACCGTCAAAGATATGCCTCAGGAAGAACGCCCGCGCGAGCGGATGGAGCGTGTTGGGCCGCAGGCACTCTCCACGGCGGAATTGCTCGCACTGATCCTTCGCACCGGTATCAAGGATGAGAATGTGCTCACGATGGCGACACGGTTGCTGGCGCAGTATAATGGCCTGGCGGGATTAGCACGTGCGGAGTTCGCGCAAATCGCTGCCGAGCGTGGGCTAGGTCTCGCCAAGACCGCGCAGCTTCTCGCCGCACTGGAGCTGGGCCGCCGTCTGATGGCCGAAAGCCCCGAAGAACGTTTTCAGATTCGCGCGCCACAAGATGCCGCCAACTTGCTTATTCCGTTGCTGGGACATAAGGAGCAGGAGCATTTTGTGGTTTTGTATCTGGATACCCGCAATCGCGTACTGGATCAGGAAATTCTCTACAAGGGGAGTCTCAACACGTCACTGGTGCGGATCGGCGAGGTGTTTCGCGGGGCAGTGCGCCGCAACTGCGCGGGGGTGATCGTTGCCCACAACCATCCCTCCGGCGATCCTGCGCCCTCCGCCGAAGACATCGCCTTGACGCGGCGCCTGGTAGATGCGGGCAAGCTGCTGGAAGTGGACGTCCTGGATCATGTAATCATTGGGCATAATCGTTTCGTCAGCCTGCGGGAACGCGCGTTGGGATTCGAGAATGCCTAGAGGGTGGGTTTCCGGTTATTCACGCGGAGGGCGCAGCGGATAGGTTACTATAAACGTTGTTCCCTCGCCGGCCTTGGACCTGAACGCCACCTTGCCATAGAGATACTGCTCGGTCAGCAGTTTGATACTGTATGTGCCGATGCCGCGCCCCTCGCCTTTGGTTGAAAACGACCGCTGGAAAATCTGCTCCTGTACCGCGGGCGGCATCACCGAGGGATTGTGCACCAGGAACCGTACCGCGTCCCCGACACGCCCGCAGTGCAGCGTCACCGTGTCGCCGGGCTGCGAGGCCTCCAGCGCGTTTTTAATCAAATTCCCCAATACTCGTGACAGCATTCGCGGATCGCTCTGAAAAACGACCTCCTCAGCGATGGGGGTCACCTCGATATGCCGTTTGATGGCAACCTTGTGCCTAGCGTATATGCGGGCCAACTCGTGCAAAAACGCTCGCGCTTCGATATTCTCGTAGGCAAGTTGAAGCTCCCCCTGTTCGGCGGCGACCAATTCATTCTGCATTTCGATTTCCCCGATCAGTCGCCGGGTCGCCGACAACAACATCCCTTGCAATTGTTGTGTTGTTTCGGGCTCCTCCGCTGTTGGTAGCAGTTCTACTGCTCCTCGGATGATGCCGGCGGTGTTCAAGATGTCGTGGAAGAAGGTGCGTTCCAACATAGCACGGCGCTTCTCGTCCTCGATATCCATCACCGCAAAGACCACGAAGTTCTCGCCGTTGAAGGTGAGCGGCGTCGCCCACACTCGCAAGTCCAACGCCTTCCCGTCGCTTTGCAGGATACGACATTCTTGGACGTCCATGTGCCCTTGTTGTGCTTGGAGGATGGCGCGCACCGCGCCGCAGTGACGGCAGAAACGGGTGGTGCCGCAACCGCCTTCCGTTTCGGAAGCGTGGACGCAGTCGAGCAACTCCCCTGGGCGCTGTCCCAAAACCTCACGCACATTCTGGAGCTGGAGATGCTCCAGGAGGCGCTTGTTTGCGAACACAATCTGCCGTTTCTGATTTAGAACCAGCACGATATTGGGGATCGCGCGCATGAGATCTTGCAGCAACGGCGTTGCTGATAATTCATCGAAATGCAAGCAGACCTCGTGCTGCGATGCGCGTTCAGCAGGGGCAAATTCAGTTTCCAACACTCTATCGCCACCCATAGCGTTGAGCTTTCAGTTATTCTCCGGTGTTCCCACTTTAGACATAGCCTTTCGATCTCTTCGGGTCTGTAAAAGAATAAATTCCCGCGCAAACGCCCCGGGGACGGGGCTTCGAGCGTGAAATGCGGGAAGTTATATTTTTGTGAACCCTTGGATATTTCTCATTGTAGCATAAATACGTCGATTTTAGGTTAAAAAACCATTACATCGACGGAAATACTGTTTAAATATTCAAACGCTTTGTTCTTCGGAAGGCGCGTCTGTGGGTGGCAATTCTTGTTTCAGGGGATGTTCTTGCAGTGCACGGCGGGCAGCCTGTGCATAGATGGAATGGGGCAGCGTGTCGATGGCCTCGTTGAAGTGGCGAATGGCTTCAGCTTCGCGGTGAGTACGGCGTGCGGCTAACCCTAGGTTGTAATATCCAGCAGCCTGGTAGTGTGCGCCGATTTTGAGTTCTTCGTTGAATAAGGCCTCGTTGAGCGTCGTGTAAGCCGTCTCCAGGGCAGATTGGCGTAGTTCGGCGACGCCTCGGTTGATGAGGACGATTTGCCGCCCGATGGGGTCGGGCCATAGTCGCAACGCCAGGCGGTGGAGTGCTTGCGCCCGTGGATACTGTTCGCGGGCTAGGAAGGCGTTGGCTAGGTCCACCATCAATCGCACGCGCATCGTGATCAGATAGAGCACGACGAGGAAAACCAGCGGTGGAAATCCCGGAAATGCCAACGTCACTACTGCGCCCACGATGCTGACGATCAAGCTTTCGACGGCAAAACGCGTGGAGAGTCCCTGGCGGCGCAGCAGTGACAACCCGCCGAACCCCAGGATGTAGAGCAGGCCGATAGATAAAATCAACAAGGCCGGATGATTGAGCATTGTTTTCCTCTGGGGAGTGGCAATTGATGATTGGGAGATTGAAGATTTGGAGATTGTTCTGTTCCTGTCCCCAATCCCTCAATCCCCCAATCCTTCAATCTTAAATTGTAAATAACTGCCCGGCGGTGCGCTTGAGCATATCCACACCGCGCACTTCGGTCTCGAAGAGCGGGACAAGTGCACGAGTGTCGGGGAAGCTGGCCCAGATGTCTTCCATGTGGTGATCTTGCATCGCCACGCGATTGCGCACAAATTCGGGCGTGTCGGCGGTGATGTCGGCTTTGTCGATGAGCATATTCACGATGACGCCACCCACAGGGATGCCGAAGTCGTGGAACCAGCCGATGAAGCGCTTGATCACCGCGATGGGCAACGCCTCCGGCAGAGTCACGAAGAAGAAAGATGTCTTGTCGGCGTCGGTGAGCAGATCCTTCGCGCGCTCCATTCGCGTGCGCAGATTGAGGAGATAGTCCATCAAGGGGTCTTTTTCCTTCTTGCGGCTGTACGAAAGGAGTTCGCGGAGTGACTTCGCCTCGTCGCGGCTCTGCACCATCTTGTTGACCCACATTCCGTAGACACTTGACATACCCAATAAGCGGCGCGTATTCGCCGTCGGGGCTGTGTCAAAGACATAGGTATCGTATTTGTCCTCGAACATCAGGTCAATCATGTTCTCGAACATCGCCGACTCTTCAAAAGCCGGATTCATCGTTGCCGACTCGACGAATTCATCGGCCCGCGTCTTGATATCCGCATACTTGAGGAACCACTGGATTTTCTGCGTCAATTCAACCTTCGAGCGCTCGATGGTGTCCTTGGTATCAATTTCGTAGGCGAAGAGATTGGGGACGCCATTCACTGGTGTCGGCGTGCCGAAGACGTCCTGATCGAGCAGGCTGCTAAGCGAGTGGACGGGGTTGGTGGAAGCCAGCAGCGTGCGGCGGCCCTGCTGCGCTCTCCACAATGCCGCCGTGCCTGCCATCACCGTCTTGCCCACGCCACCCTTCCCACCGAAAAAGACATACTTCATGTCGGGGTGTTGCGCAAAGTACTGTTGCATGGATGCCGTGATCATACTTCACCTCCGAACAAAGCCGCGGCGACCTTGCCGATCATCTCCAGGCCGGTGATGTCGCGTTCGAATTCCGGCACCTGTGCCACCACCTCCGTACCAAACGTCGTATCGATCTGCTTGAGGTACTTGTTTTGCATTTCGATACGGTTTTGCAGATACGCAGGGATGTTCTGATGTGCCAGTTCCGGCGGGATGACGCGATTGACGATGTAGCCGGAAATGGGCACCTGGTACTTGGCGAACAGGGTGGCGGCTTTCTTGGTGTCGAGGATGATCATCTCTTCCGGCGTGACGACAAAGAAAAAGGCCGTCCTCTCGCGGTCGGTAAGGATGCCCGACGAAGTATTAATCCGCTTCTTGATATCCTGCAATTCGGCGAGAATCTGATCCTCTTCGCTCTCCTTCTTGCGTTCGAGGATCGCCGCGACCTGCGAATATTCCTGCATCTCCGTACGCAGCGCCGTGATCTTGTCGATCCACTCATCGTAGACGCTCGCCATGCTCAGGTAGTAAAGCGCATGGCCCAGCGGCACCAGGTCGTAGATGTAGTAGTCGAATTGGCCGCTGACAACGATATCGACGACGGCGTCGAAGATAGCACTCTCTTCCATCGCTGGTTCTGCGGCGGTGGCCTGGATGTAGTCTTCGATCTCCTTCGGCACCTCGTCCAGGCCGTACATATCCAGGATTTTCTGCCGGATCTCGTCCTGATACTCACGGATGCGCTGGTCGGCGTCAATCTCCTGCGCGTAGAGGTTGGGGGCAATCTCCACCGCGCCCTTGCCAAAGATGTCGCGCTCGAAAATGTCCGAAAGCGAAGCCTGTGGGTCCACGGAGAAGACGAGCACCTTGTAACCCTGTTGCGCCAGCCAGTAAGCGGTCGCCGCCGAGAACGTGGTCTTGCCTAGCCCACCTTTACCGCCAAACTCGATGTAGCGGCGGTTGGGATGTTCGCGGAAAACCTGTGCAAGTGACATGGTGTCTCCTTTTTACGCAAGGGCGTCGGTCAGGTCGCGCTCGCGCAGCATACGCCGCTTCCACGTGGAGATTTGCGGCACGACGTAGGGCAACAGGCGCAGTGAATAATAGGGCGGCAGAATGGGAATGCCGAGTAGATCCCCCATGGTGATGAGGATGAACAGGTGCTCCATGCTACCACGCGTCTTGAGGGCAAAGCGGGTCATATCGTGGCCGGCCATGCCGTACAAGAATTCCTTCACCGAACGACCTAAACTCTTCAATTTGCTTTCACGTTGTTCTTCTTCTGGCATTGTTTGTCTCCTAAAGTTCAATCAATCCCTTCGATAAATTCCGCAAGATCACTCCAGTCGCGTTCGCGGAGCAAACTGCGCTTCCAGCGGTTTATTGCCGGAACGATATAGGGCAGCAGGCGCAGGGTGTAATAAGGCGGAAGAATGGGCAGCCCGAGCAAATCGCCAAAACTGACCAGAACAAACAGGCTCTCGACTTCGGCGCGTTCCCGCCTCGCGCTCTGCGCCCACTCATAGGTGGTCATCCCATAGAGCATTTGGCGTGCGGCGTGCGCGATGCGACGTAGTTTTTCCCTGATGTTGCTCACCTCCACGATGCGCCTGCTCCTTAGTAAATAGTGTACGTAGCGCGGGCGTCTCGCCCGCGGGCGAGACGCCCGCGCTACATTTGCATGATCGTTGGGACGTTGAGAAGGGGGCGGGGGCCATTCCTCCTCCTTCGTCACGAGTTATGCCCTAGGCAGGGGCTTTCTTTTCCTGCGGCTTGCGCAGCGCCTTCCAGCCATCGTAAACGAGGAAGGCTGCCGCTACGACCAACACCAGCGCGATGATGCCCACGAGCACCGCCGCGATCCCGGCCTGGGTCGTTGTTGCTTTCGCCAGCTTGACAAAGAAATTATCGTAAGCCAGGTAGAGCAGCGCGGCAAGGGTCGTCACGATCATAAACGCTGCCGGATACAGCGCCCAGATATGCTTGCGCCCCTCCGACATCGCCCACAAGGCGATCAACAGCAGCGCCAGACCGGCCATCAGTTGGTTAGCAGCGCCAAATGCAGACCAGATCGTCAGCCAGGGGATGACCCACACGAAGATCAACGTCAGGAACAACGCCACGATGGTCCCCACGTGCATGTTCTTCATCACCGGCATTTTATCGCCTACCAACTCGGCACTGGCAACGCGCATGAAGCGGATGACGAGCTGCATGATCGTCAACGCCATGATGGTCAAAAAGACCGAGCCATAAGCCTTGCCGAATTCAACGGGGATACCGATGTGGTTGAGGAAGTTCGCCAGGCCACCGGAGAACACGGCCAGGGCGCTCCCCGCACCGCCGGCATC
>JAFGSL010000248.1 GCA_016934645.1 Anaerolineae bacterium | reverse complement strand
GCCGCGCGCTCGAAGTCCTGCGCGCGCAGAAGATGCGCAATCGCTTCGGCCTGCCAGGTGTGATGCAAATACCATGCAGCCGCCGCCTGGTGCAGCGCCATCACAGCCGCCTCTCCCATTTTCTGCTCCAAGCGATGGCGCAACAATTCTCCGAAGAGGTGATGGTAGCGATACCACTGGTGCTTGTTGTCTAAGGGTACGATGAAGAGATTGGCACGCTCTAAGTATTCGAGTGTGGTCTGACTCACAGGAACAGGGGGCAAGGGAGAAGAAATATCCCCTTTGCTCCCAAGCTCCCTTGCTCCCATGCCCAAAATCGCATCACACAACGGCCCGCACATACGCTCCAGAACGGAGGTGCGCAGCATGAAGTCCTGCACGGCTTCCGGCTGGCGACGTAAGACCTCTTCGAGCAAATAATCCAGGATATAATGGTCGTCCCCGGCAAATGTCTGAATGAAGCTGGCTTTGTCCGCCACCCCCTGCATCGAAAGTGCCGCCATCTGCAGACCCGCCGCCCAACCTTCAGTGCGCATTTCTAGCTGCGTAATGTGCTCAGAGGATAAAGCTAAGCCCATCGTCTGATCAAAGAACAGATTCGCCTCATCAGGTGTGAAACGCAAGTTATCGGCGTTTAATTCTGTCAGTTGCGCGCGTGCCCGCAATCGTGCCAGCGGCAATGACGGTGTTGTCCGGCTGGTAATGACAAGATGCATCTGGGGCGGCTGGTGCGCCAGCAGAAACACCATACCTTGTTCAATACGTGGGTCATTGAGAAGGTAGTAATCGTCAAGGACTAAAACGAATTTTTCAGGAAGCGCGGCAATGTCGTTGAGCAAGATGGCAACCTGCTCTCGCACCTGGGCCATCACATCGCCGGATATGTGATGGGGCGTGTGGATTTCGGTCAGAAAGTGTGCACCAAAATTTTCGGCATCAGATGCAGATAACAGTGTGCGTAATGCGGCAACCACGTAGACCGCGAAACGTTGCGAATCATTATCCTCCTCATCGATGGAAAGCCAGGCTACCGGCACGCGCTGCCGCAAGTCGTGGACCCAGGCGCTGACCAACGTCGTCTTGCCGAAGCCCGCGGGCGCACAGACAAGCGATAACTTGCATCCCAAACGCAGCCCTTCGTCGAGCTGCGCGATGAGCTTAGGCCGCGCTACGAGGTTCGGTCGCGGCGGCGGGATATAAAGCTTGGCATTCAGAATCTGCATCGTCACACAACTGACTGAGTCGCTACCTTCAATCTACATAAGGTTGCGCAAAGCGGTTCTCGACTGTAATTTTCATCGTTCCCTCTTGTCTCGAATTAGGTCAAAATAGTCGGGCGCTCGACGTCGGTGATATAGTTGACCTTCCAGTATTATTCCAGAATTAACAAAATGTCAACTTGACAAGACGCGATTGGGTGAAAAAATTTAGGGCAGTTCAGATTAACACTTTTACACCCGTCGAAGCCTGGAGCGTTAATCTAAAGAACAAGCTTTCTGAACTTGCCAAAAATTTATCAAACGAATGGAGGTATGCAATGAGCAAGATTGATTTCAAAAAGGAATTGAAGCATCTGTACAACCCGTCCCCAAAAGACTTCTCCGTGGTCGAGGTGCCGGAAATGCAGTTTTTGATGGTGGATGGTCACGGCGACCCGAACATAGCACAGGCATACCAGGATGCCGTGGAAGCATTGTACGCCGTGGCATATAAGCTGAAGTTCATCAGCAAAAAGACACCGGGCAAGGACTACGTTGTGCCGCCCCTGGAAGGCCTGTGGTGGGCCGAGAATATGGATACGTTCACAGTCAAGCGGGACAAGAGTGCCTGGGATTGGACCATGATGATTATGCAGCCCGACTGGGTCACACAGGCGATGTTTGAGCAGGCCGTAGCGGAAGTAGAGAAAAAGAAAGGTCTGCTCGCATTGTCCAAACTCCGGCTGAAACGCTATCACGAAGGGCTATCCGCGCAGATTATGCACATCGGCTCTTACGACGATGAAGGGCCAATATTGAACAAGATGCACCATGAGTTCATCTCCCAGCATGGCTACGCGGAAGCCGGCAAACATCACGAGATCTACCTGGGCGATCCGCGTAAAGTCGCGCCGGAAAAGCTCAAGACCGTGTTGAGGCAGCCCATCAGGATAATGGTCAAATGAACACCGAGGTTATACAATGGCTTTTGTCATCCGACGAGCCGTGGACGCGCTACCGCACACTGGTGGATTTGTTGGATCGGCCCGAGGATGATGTTGAGGTTCAGGCAGCCCGCGCTGCGATGCTGGCGCATCCGCAGGTACAGGCAATGATGACTGACGCGGCCACCTGGGGGCAGCGCCCCTTCAAGCGCCACAATGACGCGGCATACCCCATATACAAGTTCAGCACGCTAGCCGATTTTGGCGTGCGGGCAGACGATCCGGGGATGAAGGACCTTATCGCTCTGGTGCTGTCACATCAAACGGAGGACGGCGCGTTTCAAAGCCTGGTCAACATCCCAAAAGCGTTTGGTGGCGACAATGCTGATCACTGGACATGGATGGTGTGCGACGCGCCAACGCTGCTCTACGCGCTCCTGGCGTTCGGGCTGGGGGATGACGCGCGTATACAACGGGCGGTGACGCATCTCGCCGGCATAGTGAACAATAACGGTTGGCGCTGTGTCGTTGATGCGCAGTTAGGCAAGTTCAGAGGGCCGGGACGCAAAGAGGACCCATGCCCCATCGCCAACGTCTACGCGCTGAAGGCACTGTCACTGGTAACAGGTATGCTTGACAGCCCCGCCGCGCACGCTGGGGCCGACATGCTGCTCTGGCATTGGGAACACCAAAAAGAACG
>JAFGSL010000247.1 GCA_016934645.1 Anaerolineae bacterium | reverse complement strand
GTCGGGGAATTCCAGCAGCCGCGCGCGTTGGTAGAGCGTCATCCGCTCGCGGCGCGCAGCCCACTCGCGCAGTTCAACGGTCACGTTCTGCGGCAGCGGCGCACTCGATCCAGTTTGCAGTGTCGCCAGCATCCCTTCCAGCGTACTGCCTTTTTCCAACGCTTCGTACACCGTCTCCTGGCCGAGGCGATACTGCGCCGTGTGCTGTTGCGCCGCGATCCGCGCCGCGTGCTGTTCCAGGAACACCAACTGCTCCGGGGTGACGTGTTCCAGATAGACGAGGATTTCCAGGTTCGGCTGCACGATCCAGGCCGTTTGCGCTTCATCCCCAGTGCGCCCGACGGACATACGCTTGCCCTGCAACACACTGCGCCCCAACTCCGTCAGGCGGAAGCTGACCGGCGTTCCATTGTCCATCCCCAAGACCACGATCCCCAGATAGTACAACCACGTCATCAAGGCGGCCTTGAGCCAGCGCGTTTCATAAGCGAGCCACTCCTCGCGCAACTTCTGACGCCATTTCTGCATCATCTGCTGTTGCTCTGCAGAAGTTTTATTATACATATACGGTGGGGACGGACTGATAGAGCTACGCAAACTAAAGTATTCCCCAATCCGCCCGAAGAGCGCAGCATCCAGGGCGTCGATGCTGAAGAAGGCATCTCCCGCCTCCGGCAGCCCCGTCAACACCATCAGCAGCGCCAACCGCGCCAAACTGAGGTTGCGCGCATTGTAGCTCATCTGGTAATCCGCATCCCATTCGATCCATTCCGTGGCGTGAGTGAACCCGTAGAGCAAGCCACGCACTTGTTCATCGTAGGACAATTGGGCGAAACGTTCGGGCGTGGTGGTGAGGGCCAAAACACCGTCGGCGCGCCGTTGCGACAACCCGGAATGGAAGAGTGCGTGCGCAAATGCCGTCGCCGGTTCGGGAAAGACCAGCCCATCAACTAGGGTCGATTCTTTACCCCACCCGAGCGCCTGGTTTAGTTTGCGCACATCCGCCACCCGCAACGTATCTTTTTGTGTTACCCCTATCCCATCCAGGCCGTCTATCGTCTGCAAAACGCCGATGATGTCCAACGCCGCTGCCGAAGGCCGGCGCTCCAGCGGCGCGGGCGGCGGGGACAGCGGCGTGAGTTGCACGGGCTTGACCTCCAGAGACCACGTGACGTGGGCGAGCAAACGGTCATCGGTGAAGACGATAGGAGACGTATATGAGCTTCCCAGGCTGCCAGGATCATAAGTGTAGCCGCTCAAGAGCAAACCGCGATCCAACAATTTTTGCAGCACAGTGCTGTTGTTGTCGCGATAACGGTTTCGCTCTGGCGCTACATAACCGCTGGCCCGCAGTGCCACCGCCAGCGCATTGGAATCGCACTCGCCGCCCAGTTGCTTGAGCAGCGCCAGCGCTGCGCGTTCCAGGTCAGAAAGGCGCGCCAGCGCCGCACGTACCTCTGCCGGGCTATCCAATCCCTGCTTGATCAGCGCCAAATTCTCGGCTTTGCGTAGCTTGTTCGTGCCGCCCCATAAACGCGCCATCTTCTTGAGTTGATCCGCGTGCAGGCGCTCGAGATAGCCATCGAAACGGTGCCTGAGCGTTGCCATCGTCTACCGCTCCAACACTTTGGGTGTGTGACCCAGTTTGCGCAGTCGCGCCAACAACACCGCATCCTGCCCCGGCGCGACCACAGCCACATGGGGCGACAAGCGCCGCCGGATAAACCGCGCCGTCCGCGCATCGGCCAGAAGCACGTCCAACTCCTGCGGATTGGCGACTTCCAGTAAAGGTAGATTTTCGTGTAAGATGTACGTATCGAGTTTTGACATCAACATACCTTCTGTGCTATGTTTTTGACAGCATTAACAGCATTCCCAGGATCGCTTTCTTCATCCATTGCATCCGTTCAATCCGCTGACCAACCTATACAAACCCCATCGCCTTCAAATTCTCGATGCTCGTCCGGATGCTCTCCATCGGTGCAAGGTCGCGGGGTTGGTCTTGTTCGACGATGAACCAGTCCGCGCCACAGCGCACGCCCGCTTCGATAGAACCGGCGATATCCACAATGCCCGTGCCGACCTCGGTCCACGCGCCGCGGAATTCGTCTGAGTAGATGTCCTTGATGTGGATAAGCGGCGCGCGGCCCACGAACGCCTCGATGTGCGCCACGGGGTCCGCGCCGCCAAAGTGCACCCACGCCACGTCGATCTCGGCCTTGACCAGGTCGGGATCGGTGTTGTTGAAGAGGATGTCGACGCCGCGTTCACCGTCGAAAACGCCACGAAACTCGTGGTCGTGGTTGTGGTAGCAGAGCGTAAGGCCGTTCTCCTTGAGCTTTGCGCCCGCCTTGTTGAAGAAGCCGGCGTAGGCCAACACCTGCTCCCGCGAGTCGCACGGCGCCCAGAAGGTGACGAGGTAGCGGCAGTCGTAGATGTGCGCCTCCTCGATGAGACCGTCCAGCTTGCCCATATCCCCCGGATGGAGCACCGTGCCGTAGCTGAAGGTGCGCAGTCCCAGGTCATCGAGCCGCTGCTTGGTCTCGGCGTGGGACAGCCCCGCCTGTTCCGCCAAACCGGGGCCGAATTCGAGGCCCTGGTAGCCCATCGCCGCCACGTGCGCCAGCGTCCCCCACACGTCCGCGGCCACTTCGTCGCGGATGATGCCGGTGATCAAAGCCAGGTTCACTTTCATCGTGTCCTCCTTGCAGTCTGATAGTCGTTAGTCCCGCAGTCATCAGTCGGGAGTTTACCTGAGTCCACCGACCATTATAATCTTGATATAAGGCAATACCAAACCGGTGGTAGGGGCGAGGCATCCTTCGCGTTAGACTTGGCTAACCAGGCATCTTGTTAGGGATGCCTCGCCCCTACTTGAATTTACGCACGGCGCGGATACAATCCAGGAAATGATCTACAATAGCCTTGCGATTTGCTGATTTTGCGATTTTCCAGGGAGTTTTGTACTGGTCGACAAGATATTGTACACTCAGTTGAATCGGTTTTCACCGCTGAGCACGCTGAGGACGCAGAGATATAGTATAAGATCTCAGCGTTACTCTGCGCACTGGGCGGTAAAAATCTACCGCTTTTGTCTTTAATATCATCCTGACCAATACATTTTCCAGGGAGTTTTCAATGCTCAACAAAAACGACATAAACATCATCCGTGACTTAGCGGCCCGTGTAGCCGAGATCGCCGCGTTGCCGGTGCAGGAAGAAAAGCGCGCGCTGTGGCGGCAGCTCAACACGCTCAAGCCATCCCGCCCGATGGTGATGATAGACCAGGTCTGCTGGAACGAGATGAATCTCAATGACGAGCTAACCCTGCGTTGCACTGACCCGGAGTGCCGCGGTTACGAGGATTTTCTCCGGCGCACGCTCTACCAGTGGCGGCACTTCCCGGTAGATATGGTGGTGGAGCCGTTCATCCGCGTCCCCAAGGCGATCAGCAACACCGGATTTGGCATCGCCATCCACGAGGATACGGTCGCCACCGATCCGCAGAACGACGTCGTCGCGCACCGGTACGATAACCAGTTCAAGACAATGGATGATTTAGAGAAGATTCGGACACCCCGGATCAGCCACGATCCCGCCGAAACCGACCGCCGGTTAACTGTGGCGCACGAACTGTTCGACGGGCTGCTGGAAATACGCGCGTGGGGCGCGGACCCGTACCTATCCCTGTGGGATCCCATCGCCACGTGGATGGGGGTAGAAAACGTGCTTTACGCGATGATGGATCAACCTGATTTAATGCATGGATTGGTGGGGCGGATGACAGACGGCTACCTGAGCATGCTGGATCAGTTGGAGGACCAGGGCCTGCTGTGCGGGCAGCAAAGCCTGATCCACTGCACGGGCGCTTACACCGATGAGTTACCCGCTCCCGGTTACGATCCGGCGAAGCCACGCACGAAAGACTTGTGGATGTTCGGCCTGGCGCAGATGTTCTCCACCGTGTCGCCGCGGATGTTCAAGGAATACGAAGTCGATTACGCCAGCCGCATCTGCGAGCGGTTTGGCCTGGTGTACTATGGCTGCTGCGATCCACTCGACAAGAAAATGGCCGAGGTGCGCATGATTCCACACGTCCGCAAAGTGTCGATGAGCCCGTGGGTCGACCAGGAACGCGGCGCGGCGGAGATCGGGCGGGACTACGTGTTCTCGCGCAAGCCGAACCCGGCGTTTCTGGCCTGGGATACCTTCGACCCGGAGGCCGTGCGCGCGGATTTGATAGCGACGCGCCAGGTCTGCGAGAAGCACGGCTGCCCGCTGGAGATGATTCTGAAGGACCTCAGCACCGTACGCTACCAACCACAGCGCCTTTTCGAATGGGCGGAGATTGCGATGGAGGTAGTTGAAAGGTAAGGTAGAGGATGTTGCACGAGCTATTCAACAGCCGGTCGCCAGCCCGCCTGCACCCAATAGCGTCGCGCCGTGACAATAAATTCGTTGTTCATCTGCAAGGCCTGCACAGTGGCTCGTCCGGTAGGCGTCAGGCCAACAACGCGTGTGAAATTATCACTCCACGAGAAATGCTCTCCCCAACGCTGTATGCGGGGATTGAACAGAGGCGCACGCTGACCACTTTTGGGGTCAACTGCGTGAGTAGCATCGCCTTTGAAACTATTGCACCAGGCACATGCTAACCACAAGTTAGATTCGTCAGAAGTGCCACCGTGAGCAAGGGGGGTGAGATGGTCAATGTGCATTTGCGCGCCGCTGACACGTTGTTCGGTTTGACAATAACCGCAGCGATGTTGGGCGGCAGCCGCAACCTTACGCCGCAGAGAGCGGGGAATGTGTACCATGGGATTTAATTTTCAGTCAGCAGAGGTTGTCCACTACGCAAGCTAAGTAGCGCATAAGCGCGCGCTTTGCGCAGTGTGGCGCGGCCATACTCGCAGCGCAGAGTCTCCAATTGTGCTTGCTCAGTCTGGGTTAAAGGACGTTGGGTCTGAATATCCGATAAATACGCCAGTTTCTCCTGTTGCGAGCCGGACATAGAACTGCGAGCAATCTCCCGCAAAGCAGAGGAAGTTAGCCAGGTCATTTCTGCCAATTCCGCCCGCATCTCCGGCGGCGCGTCGTCCACATCGGGCAAAGCGGCACTAAGCAACGCCGTCAACACATCTTCCAACGGGTGTTGGAGCGCATCGGCAGCTTCTTGCGCCCGGCGCATAACTGTTTCCGGCAAGTGTAATGTAACGATTTGCGTGACCATAGTATCCCTCCTGACCTGATTTTACGCGATTACCTGCGAAAAGACAAACGACATGGCCGCGTAGTCTGCCTGAGATGATTCTGAAGGGCCTCAGCGCCGTGAGCTACCAGCCGGAGCGGCTGTTTGAGTGGGCGAGAATTGCGATGGAGGTGATTGTGGGGTAGAGCGCGACCGATGGCGGCGTAACGACCAGTGCTTCTTAGCCTTGCAATGAGAAAAATCCTGTACTAAAGAATCAGAGTTCGAAGAGATTTCTCTGGCTTCTGCGCTCTCTGATAACTCCGTCACGTAGTATTTTTCATAGAGCTTCCTGATGGATTCAGTTTAACAAACACTTTTCTTTCTTTTGTAATGTCATTTGGATTTTCAAATAGCAACTCAAAACGTCCAATTTTCGGACTCTCAGCAGTCAAGACTTCGGCATAAATCTTCCCACCTTCAGGTTCTTGATACTGTACCAGTTGTGTCGCAACCTCTTGCTCATATATCCAAAAGTCACCAACCACACAATAGTAATCAACTTTGTGGTAACTACCCACCTTATCTACCACAAAGATGCTTTCTTCCAAATTCAGGTTAACTACATCGTAAATTAAGTTTCTTTGAACTTTTCGTTATCAGAATGAACCTTAACATAGTGTGAATTGAGCTTGGCACGCGCGGCTTGT
>JAFGSL010000246.1 GCA_016934645.1 Anaerolineae bacterium | reverse complement strand
TCCGCGCGGCAAGTGGTACTGGCTGCGCGAGTATATGGAAGGCCGCGAGCAATGGGATCAGTTTATGGTCGATACCTTCCTGGTCTGCACCACCTGCGAACTGTGCAACCTGCGCTGTTCAGCCTCGCTGCCCATCGAGCCTTCGTGGATGAAATTGCGCGGCAAATTGATTCACGAAGACGGTCAGATGACCTTCCCGCCCTTCGAGATGATGGCGGCGGCGCTCACCGACCAGGGCAACATCTGGGCCGGGTATCGCAAAAACCGCGACGCCTGGTTCCCGGAAGACCTGCGGGAGAAGCACAGCGGAAAGAAGGCGAAAGCCGCCTACTTCGCCGGATGTACGGTGAGTTATGTCGAACACGACATCGGGCAGGCGACGGTGCGGTTGCTGGACGAGGCGGGTGTGGACTTCACCTATGTCGGCAAGAAGGAAAACTGCTGCGGCACGCCGATGCTCGTTGCCGGCAAGTGGGAAGTCTTCGCCGAAACCGTGAAGAAGAACATCGCCGCCGTCAAAAGCGTCGGGGCCGATACCGTGATCACCTCGTGCCCGGCGTGCAATATGATGTGGCGGCACGTTTACCCGGAGTGGGCTGAGAAATTGGGCATCGAATACAACATCACGTCCAAGCACTACAGCGAAGTGGTAGCGGAGAAGATTCGCGATGGTTCGTTCGCCTTCCCGGAGGAGGGCATCGAACCGGTCAACGTGACGTGGCACGATTCCTGTCACATGGGGCGCGTCTCGCACATCTACGAGGAACCCCGTGATGTGATCAAGGCCATCCCCGGCGCAAACTACGTCGAAATGGAGTACAACCGCGACACGGCGCACTGCTGCGGCAGCGTGCTGACGCTCATCAAAGACCCGCCGGTCGCCGCCGACATTGGCAAGCACCGGCTGGACGAGGCTGTCGAGGCCGGCGCGCAGAAAGTGCTGGCGGCGTGCCCGTGCTGCGAATTCCAGTTCCGCGTCTCCCGCGACAAAAAGAACCTGGACATTGAAGTGGTCGATCTGGCGCGCTTCTGCGCCGAAGCCCTTGGCTACACCGACTTCCCCGATCCGCACCCGGAGGTCAAGGCGCAGTGGGCCGTCTTCGAGGCAATGATCGCGCTAATGACGCCGCAGGGCTTCGCCGCCCTGATGGGGACGATGTGGCCCGAACTGATCGACGCGATGCCCTTTGGGATGGGCAAGATGATGCGCGCGATGGGCAAAATCCCCGGCGCGCTGGGGATGATGAAACCGATGTTCCCCATCCTCTTCCCGAAATTGCTGCCGATGATGATGCCAAAAGTGATGGACACGATGCTGGCTCGCGTCGCGGCGCAGATTCCGATGCCCGACTACATGGCCGAGCAGATGCCCGACCTGATGCCAAAGGTGATGGATAACCTGATGCCACACATGATCGGCGATGTCGTGCCACTCGTCACCGAGCCGATGATTGCGTATCTGAAAGGAAATTGACACAAACTCAAGAAACGCGCCCGATTGGTCTACAATCGGGCGCGTTTTGTGTTATGACTAATACACGAATCACACTACAATTCCGAAGCAAATTTCTCGGTGATGAAAGCCAGCAGATCCTCCAAATTAGTGATCAGCGATGGCTCAGGGATATCCTGCCCAGGAAGATGTTGATGGTGTGGTGCAGTGCTGATAGTTGGCCAATGTGGAGCATTGTCCCAACGACAGCGCAGTGTTCCACCAATATTCATCCAATGATAGGCATACTTACGTTGTCCATCGGCAAACACATAGTCTCGTAGGTCTAGCCGACTCGCATCGCGCAAATATACGACAATGTGTAACATATAGGCATCTCCCTCTTGTTCATAACGAAGGAGATGCCAGGATTCAATCAAATCAGAATGCTGCTCAAAAAGCCGTAACATAACACGAATTCAGGAGATAGCTGCTATTTGAGCATCGAGTGAAGCCAGTGCATCCAGGTACCATTGCCACTGCACATAATCGTCATCAGCTTCGAAATCCTCTTGACCCTCAAGCATATAGCGCGCGCGCATATCTGCAACGGAACAGCCCCACTTGGTTTCCAATGACTGAATCCGCGCCTCATAACGCGCTCTGCGCCCCAAGAGAATCATCCTCGCTTGCTGCCGGGCAGCGTCCAATGGATCAGCATATCCTAGCGATGCCAACACGCTTTCTGCTGTATACGTCGTCATTTCTTTTCACCTGACCGATACTGTACCTTCATTTTAGCACAGATTTTTTCAACGCGTTAGTTTCCGTTCTAGCGCTTCCAGCCACACGCGAAGTTGCGCAGCGCGCGGATCGCCGATCATCCTGAAGAGAGCCAGGGCGTGCCGCCAGCTTTCCTGCGCGCGCTTGGTGTCACCCAAAGCGCCACACGCGCCGCCGATGTGCATCAGGGCCTCGGCTTCGGACTTGCGGTCGTGCAGTTCATACACGGTCATGAGATACCGTTCATAGCATTTGAGCGCCTTCGTATGCTCTTCCTGCGCTGTATGGATTTGTCCCATGAAATACAGCGTCGTCGCTTCGGCTTGGCGATCCAGACGTTGCGCCGATTCCAGCACACGCTCCAAAATGATCATCTGCTCCGTCATCGGCAGCACCCGGCTCAACATGGGGAAAACGCGCAGCACTACGTCACACAGCCAGCGATTGACGTTCCCCGAATATGGCCAACTGGGATCAGCACCGCTCATCCGCAACCAGGCTGCCCACAGATGCGGCCAAATCGCGCTGAAACGCCATACACCTTCGTCTCGGAAGGGTCCGCGTGTGTTGTAAAGGTCGCTGGCCCGAGCAGCTTCAGCCAGCACGTAGTGCGCATAGCGCGCCATAACAAGACGGGTACGATCCGGCTGTCCAAGCATAAGCTCTTGCGCGTAAAAGGACACCATTTCGTGCAACGCGTAAAGCTCGGTCTCAGGTGTGTACATCACCAAGTTGCTGCGGACGAAGGCCACGAGCAGCGCATCGGCGGTTTCCATATCGACACCCCAGACAACCATAGCCGCAAGGCGAGTGAAAGGTGCAGGGAATACCGCCAGCGCCTCGAAGTAAGCACATTGTTCTGCCGGCATAGCTTCGTAGGCCAGTTCCAGCGCGATGGTTACCGCAAGATTGGCATCGGAGGTGCGCAACGCCGTCAACCGTTTCTTGATCGCGTTATACTGCAACAGCAAAGCGCGTGGCTGACCGCGTCCGCGCGGCAGACCGCGTCCGCGGGGCGTTTGCTCATAGGAATCGCGCAACAGTGCTCCCACCAGGCGCAGTGCTAGTGGACTACCACCAAAACGTTGTAGAATTTTGTTGAGCATCCGCTGTGGCATCCTGGCGCACTCAGGCACGATCTGCAATAGCAACGCGCGCGCGTCTTCCGCTCGCAGTCTGTGCAAACTGAGCGAATACAGCTTTGACGAAACGGGGAATTCATTTCGTGCGGTCACAATCACCGCCGAGGGTTGGCGGGGCAACAAACGCCGCAATTGTGTAGGGCTGGCGGCGTTGTCCAACAGCAGCAGAACCTTAAGACTACTAAATGTCTTGCGGTACAGACGATCCAGTTCGCCTTGCTCTTCTGGCAATAGGGCGTCGGGATAGAATGGTCTGAGGAGACGGCGCTGTACCTGACCAGGATCCAGGGAGGTCACAGAATCTGGCATTCCCCCACGCAGGTCGATCTCCAGGCAGCCATCAGGGAAGTCCTTGGCCAACTCCGCAGCCAATTGGCGGGCCAAGGCCGTCGCGCCCTCCCCCAGATCGCCGGTGGCGCTGGTAATCAGCACCCCACGATCAAAGTTCGCCATCAGGTCTGCAAGCTCTGCCCGCCGTCCAACAAAACGGAACGGCGGCGGCGTAATATTAAATCGCAACTCCGGCGGACTGACAAACAGCTTTAGCTCGGTTCCTGGCGAAAGTTTTTGCGCCACCCCACACCCCATTGTTCAAACTCAAATCTAGGCTCTATTGTAGAGGCGCTTGCCGATAAAAGCAAATGACACCCTGACAAAGGCGCGGAAAACGGGTATCAGTTTGCATTGGTAAACTGGCTAACTTCTGCTATAGTTAAAGTCAGTGCAGGCACATCCACGCCCATCCCGACATCTCAACCACATCCCGCGCAAGTCATACCTAGCCTGCCACACAGCAACTCGCCACCAGGATCACTCAACTAGCGACTATCAGACCATTTTCGTAAGGAGGTACGCAATGGCAATCATCACTATTTCCAGGCAATATGGGAGCGGCGGCGACGAGATCGCCGAGCGTGTCTGCGACATTCTCGGCTACACCTACTTCAACAAAGATCTCATCGCCACAGTCGCCACGGAAGTTGGCGCGTTCACGGAAGATCAGGTCGTCGATCTCTCCGAGGATACATACATGATGCGCAACTTTATGGAACGATTGTTTGGCGCACATCGCATCAAGGTTCAAACCGAACAGAAGAATGCCGATGGTGCAAAATCGCCACACGTGCAATCCCTCAACGAGGAACAAGGCGTGGCCTTTATGCACAGCATCATCATGGGAGCCTTTCAACGCGGTAACGTCGTCATCGTGGGGCGCGGCGGACAGGCTATTTTGCGCGAACAGCCGGGAGTGCTCCACGTCCGCATTACCGCGCCGCTTGGCGCGCGGGTGTTGCGTGTCAAAGAGCGGGAGAACATCACCATCGGCGAGGCTACCGATCTCACGAAGAGCAAGGACTTGGCGGCTGAGACATACCTGCGCCAGTTCTTCGACATCGATTGGAACGATCCACTGCTCTACCACCTCACATGCAACACCGGCAAGCTGGATATCGATGGCGTAGCGGAGATCATCGTCAGCGCGCTGAGCCGCCTCAAAACGGTTAAACTTGGGTTAGTGTAGCAGAAGTAAGTGGAAACCTTGCGAAGGCTAACGCATACATTTCTATGCAAAACAACCTGCTTTACAGGAGAATGTCTCTTTAGGAATAGGTACCAAATAACTGTCCCAATTCAAACTGAAAGCGGGTATAGAAAGCACCGCCAATGGGAAAGTTATTTAGCTTTC
>JAFGSL010000245.1 GCA_016934645.1 Anaerolineae bacterium | reverse complement strand
GGATTTCTCTTGGCATCCTTCACAACCTCATCCGTTTTTGGTTGCATTATACTCTTACTCGGTAAGTTATTCTTTTTCGGACCCTAAGCACTACCATATACCAACGTCCATTTGTAAACAGCTTCATCATTTGTCTCCTTATCGTTAGTTTTTTCAAACAAACAGAGCTGCCGTCTTTACGACGCGGGGCACATTCTATCATTGAATAAAAGGAAGGCAAATCGTAGATCGCTTATGCTGCAGCGGTTTGTTGCACTTTTACGCGCGTGTATGTGCCCTCAATTGGTGGCGCGGTCGCTACCGATTGAGGGCGTCTGATATTTATTTTGCTTTTCCATGAATGTTTTTGAACTATTTTATATTTTAACTATACTTGAAGTATCTTTGCAGCGAGGAGGGTGAAGATGGCGATCAAGTATCAGATTGACCCGGAGATGGGTGTCATCTACGTAAATCTGGCCGGTACCGTGCACGATCTGGATTTTGTGACCGCCGTAGATGAAGCGCTGCACGATCCCGGGTATCGCGCGGGGATCAACAGCCTGATAGATTTTCGGGCGGTCGAGCGCTTCGACGTGAGCAATCAGACGATCCGGCGTGCGGTGGGGATGGTGAGCGATCAATTGGATGACTACAACCAACCCTGGAAAGCGGCCATCGTCGCGCCCGCCAATCTGGTCTACGGGCTTTCGCGGATGTACCAGCTTTTGCGGGAAGGCTCGATGGAGGAAGTGGGGGTGTTCCGCGACGCCGAAAGCGCCAGGGAGTGGCTGGGGCTACCGAAAGAGGATGCCGGGCCATAGGAGTATTTCCTGGGAAATATAGAGCCGCTGCAAAAACGCAGCGGCTTTTTTTGCGCTTTTTGTACGAGTGTGTATACTGGATGTAACAAAGAAAGCGCCCCACAGTGCTCGTAACACCTGGGGCTTTGACCTTTGGCGATGTGGCCGCCGTGGTGGAGATAGTATAGCATGTTCCGCCCCCCGGCGTCAATGCGGCAAAGCCGTTCGCCGGGGGGCTTTGTTTGCAACCAATTCTTAACAGGAGCCTGTATGCCCGTTAGTAATCACTCCCACCTGGAAAACGACCTCTGGACTGCCGCCGATGAATTGCGCGCCAATTCCAAGCTACGCGCCTCGGACTATTCCTTGCCCGTCCTCGGCTTGATCTTCCTCAAGTATGCGGATCACAAATTTGCACACGCCACCGAATGTTTTCAGGCAGAAGCAGAACAAACTACCAGCCGCCGGCGTCGCGACCCGCTTTCGCCTGATCGTTACAAGGCTGAAGGCGTGCTTTACCTGCCGGAAGCGGCGCGCTACGAGAGGTTGGTGAAGCTGCCCGAAGGCGAGGATGCCGGCAAGGCCATCAACGCTGCCATGAAGGCCATCGAGGAGCACAACGAAGCGCTCAAGGAGGTGCTGCCCAAGACGTACATCCGTTTCGAGAACAGCATCCTTCGCGCGCTGCTGCGCATCTTCAACGGCATCCCGATGGACATTGAAGGCGACGTTTTCGGCAAGATTTACGAGTATTTCCTGGGCAACTTCGCGATGGCCGAGGGGCAGCGCGGCGGCGAGTTCTTTACGCCTACCTCCATTGTCAAGCTCATCGTTGAAATCATCGAACCCTTCCACGGTCGCATCGGCGACCTGGCCTGCGGTTCCGGGGGTATGTTTGTGCAGAGCGCGCGCTTTGTGCAGCGCCACCAGGGGCAGACCGGCAACGTGAGCATCTACGGGCAAGAGCGCGTGGCCGATACGGTGCGACTGTGCAAGATGAACCTGGCCGTCAACGGGCTGGAGGGCGACGTGCGCCAGGCCAATAGCTACTACGACGACCTGATGCACCTCACCGGGAAACTGGACTTCGTGATGGCGAACCCGCCTTTCAACGTCAACCGCGTGGACCGGGAACGCATCAAGAACGACACGGCCCGCTATCCCCTAGGGATGCCCACGGTGGACAACGGCAACTATCTGTGGATTCAGTTGTTTTACAGCGCGCTCAATGCCACGGGCCGGGCGGGCTTCGTGATGGCGAACTCTGCCAGCGACGCGCGCGGCTCGGAGTTGGAACTGCGCAAACAACTGATCCGGGCCGGCGATGTGGACGTGATGGTAGCCATCGGTTCCAACTTCTTCTACACCGTGACCCTGCCGTGCACGCTGTGGTTTTTTGACAAGGGCAAGCCTGACGCGCATAAGAACACGGTGCTGTTTATTGACGCCCGGCGCATCTACACCCAGGTGGACCGCGCCCACCGCGAGTTCACGCCGGCGCAGATCGAGTTTTTGGCGAACATCGCCCGCCTCTATCGCGGCGAGACGCCTGAAACGGAGCAGGGCAGCGCGGACTTAATGACGGAGCACTTCCCCGACGGCGTATACCAAGACGCGCCGGGTCTGTGCAAAGTGGCAACGCTGGCAGAGATTGAGGCGCAAGGTTGGAGCCTGAACCCGGGCCGCTACGTGGGCGTGCCGGAGCGCGTGGAAGACCCCGACTTCGACTTCGAGGAATCATTGACGGAGCTGCACGAGGAGTTGGAACTGTTGAACGCCGAGGCGCACGAACTGGAAAAGCGCATCGGGGAGAATGTTGGGCAGTTGTTGTTTAGGGACTGATGACTAGATACGGCAAACATAGCCTGCTACGGTTGAGCCGTTGCCCGAAGCACTTGGGAGGTGACTTATGCATTGGCAAGAACGTATTGTGATCGATCCGGAGATTCTGACCGGCAAGCCCGTCATCAAGGGGACGCGGTTGTCGGTTGACTT
>JAFGSL010000244.1 GCA_016934645.1 Anaerolineae bacterium | reverse complement strand
GGGCGAGACCTGGATACAGCTCAGCCCATTCGGAACGCCACCCGCGGCGCGCGATGGCCACAGCGCGATCTACGACGCAGCGAATGCACGGATGATTGTCTTTGGCGGATATAGCCTTAACGATGTCTGGGCACTGGATCTGAACACGCCAGGTGCCGAAACCTGGACGCAACTCAGCCCGGCAGGGACGCTGCCTGCAGCGCGTGAGGCCCATAGCGCGATCTACGACGCGCCGAATGCGCGGATGATTGTCTTTGGCGGAAAAAATATCAGTGGTGGAGATCTTAACGATGTCTGGGCATTGGACCTGAGCACGCCTGGTGCTGAAACCTGGACCCAACTCAGCCCACTAGGAACGCTGCCTGCGGCGCGTTTTTCCCATAGTGCGATCTACGATGCGCCGAATGCGCGGATGATCGTTTTTGGCGGAAGGGGCTTTAACGATGTCTGGGTACTAGATTTGAGCACGTCAGGAGCCGAAACCTGGACCCAACTCAGCCCGTCAGGAACACTGCCTGAGGCGCGCGAGGGACATAGTGCGATCTACGACGCAGCGAATGCGCGGATGATTGTCTTTGGCGGAGGCAGTAACGATCTTTGGTCGCTGGACCTGAGCACGCCAGGGTCTGAAGCCTGGATCCAACACCTGCCCGATGCAGATTACCGGGTTGGAGAAAACGTCACACTCGTGGCCGCTTCCCCCGGCTTCAGTACGGACCAGACACTCTACCTGGTCGGTGACGACCAACTCTACCGCAGCACTGACGCGGGTGTGACCTGGAGTCCGCTCCCGGCATTGCCTGGTATCGTCGATCTGGAGTTCTCCCCGGCCTACGCCAGCGACCACACGCTGTATGCCGTCGCAGGCGGTGAGATCCACCGCTCTACCGACAGTGGGGCCACCTGGACGACCCTCAGCGCGGGACTAGGCGCCAACAGCGTGAGTGTCACAGCCGATGGACAATCCTGGACGCTCTTTGCGGCTACCAGCAGCGGGGTGTGGCGCTACGCCTTCCCCCAGCCGGAAAACGTGCGCACGCTTATCCTCACCCACCAAGCGCGCCTGCGCGCGCGCTACGGCGCGGAAGCAGATGCCCTCTTGCAGAAGCTCTACACACTGGCGGAGCACCCGGCAGTGGAAGGGCTGGTCGTCGAACTGGGTGACGCCGACGCCTTCCCTGAGGTGGCGGCAGCCTACGCGGCGTGGGATGCCTCTTCGCCGCCCGGCACACTGCTGCTGGGGGACACAGTCCTGGCCAACCAGGTCGCACAGGCCGTGCGGGATGTGGTCGGCACATACGTGGATGCTTATCCCAACATCCACTACCTAGTGCTGGTGGGCCACGACGAAGTCATCCCCTTCCACCGGCTGCCTGACGGTACCGCAGCCGATGCTCTCCCCTACGCCGACTATGCCCCCATCACCGGCACCGTCACCCTGGCCCTGGCCGAAGGGATGACGCTCTCCGACGATCCCTACGCCAGCCTGCACCCCCTCACACTGCCCGATGGGGCCACGCTGTACGTCCCCGACCTCTCTGCCGGACGGCTGGTGGAATCCCCGGATGACATCAACGCAACCATCGACGCCTTGCTGCGCAGCGAGATCAACGAACACGCGCTGGCCTTCGTCTCCGGTGCAGACTACGTCTTGCTGGACAGCGCCTACGCCATCGCCGATACACTCCAGTCGGGGAACCTGGTGCCCACCGCACTGATCGGCAACGGCTGAACGGCAGCCGATTTGGCGTCCCCCTTGCTGGCGCAGGACTACGACGTGGTGTCCCTCATCCAGCACGCCTATCACGACAAGCTGCTCGCGCCGGACAACACCTACCTCACGCCGCAGGATGTGCTCAGTGCCCCAGGTGACCTGGCACAGACATTGGTCTACGCGGTGGGGTGTCACGCGGGCCTGAGCCTGCCCGATGCGCCCAACGGTAGCCTGGGACTGGACTTTCCGCAGGCGTTTACGCAGTGTGGTGCACCCTTAGTGGCCAACACCGGCTACGGCTGGGCCACCCGCTACGCCGTGGGATTGACCGAGCGCCTGGCGCTGTACTTCTCGCAAGCCCTCGCACCCGCACCGGGGAGCACCACGACCATCGGGCAGGCGCTGCGCGACGCTAAACGTCGCTACTACCTGGCGGCGTGGCGCTTCGACGCCTACGACGCCAAGGTGCTCAACGAGATGACCTTGTATGGATTGCCAATGTACACCCTCTCTACCCCCATCGGACCCAGCCAGCCGGTGAATACACCCTTGCTTCCCACAACACCTGTCACGATTACGTACACCACGGCAGACACATCACGTATCACGGATTACGAATCACGAATTACGAATGACGAATGGGGTAACGTATATAGCGACGTACAAAGTACACAATCTGTCGATGCTTCCCTCCCTCCTTTCGTGACCCAGGCCAGCATCCAGTTTCAGTTCCCGGAGGAGAACTACGCTATCTCCGACGTGGGAGAGGCGCGCTACTACAGCTACCTGGGCGAGGCGCAGGCCAACCGGGGGATGCCGTTGTTGCCGCGCTTCTCCTTCGGTGTCAGCATCCCCGGTGCGCGGACGCAGGGCGTGCTCTTCGCGGGTGGCACCTACTCGGACGTCTTCGCTCTGCCGGTGACGACGACGGCGGTGATCTCGGAGAGCCTGGGGGAGAACCCGGTCTCGGACTACGTGCCGGGACAATGGTACCCCACGGTGCTGCAGTTGGTCAACCAGTTGGCGGATGGTGGCGACGACCGCTTGACGATGAGCCTGGGCAATATGCGCCAGGGGATTGGGCCTGGTGGTGAGGAAGTGACGCCGACCCAACGGCTCTACAACAACGTCGCGTTCGAGGTTTACTACTACAACCAACTCGCGGAGGGCGTGCCAGACCGCACGCCGCCGCAGGTCACGGAGGTGCTCACGGACGTCGTGGCGGGCACAGTGCATGTGAGTGTGGGAGTGGACGACGTGTTGGGGGCGGGGGACACCCAGGTGCTGGGTGTGTGGCGCGTCGTGGTGGCGTACACATCTAACGCATCCGGTGTGGGGCAATGGGAAAGCCAAGAGCTGGGGTACAACGCCGTAACGCAACGTTGGGAGGGAAGCATCGCGACCACTCCGCAGGACGCGAACCCGGTGTTGCTGATCGTGCAGGCAGTCGACCGTGGGGGCAATGTCTCTGCTGATGACAATGAGGGGTGGTATTATCAGATCCCGGCCTCCGCTTTGGTCGATGTCGACCGGCACCAAATCTACTTACCCGTGGTGATGCGACAATCAGGCTGAACGTTGCCGACTTGGACATCGAAGAGACCAACCTGATCCCTGTCAGGTTGGTCTCTTCAGTTTTCTATTCCCCTGAAATGTGCTAAAATCCCCATGCTTTGTCGAGAATTTATGGACGCCAGTGAAGCACTGTACAACTGCGGAGACAGCTATGGCAGCAGATCCCTGGATCGGTCGACAACTGGGCGCGTACCACGTGCAAGATGTCATCGGACGTGGCGGGATGGGCATTGTCTATCGCGCACTGCACACAGTGTTGGAACGCTACGCGGCGATCAAGTTTCTGCGTGCCGATTGCGCGCAAGACAGCGCGCAAGACTGCGCTCTCAATACACGCTTTGTGCGCGAAGCCCGCGCCATTGCCCATTTACGCCATCCGCATATCGTCCAGCTTTACGATTTTGGCACATGCGACGACGGGTACTACATGATCCAGGAGCTTATCACGGGTGAGAGCCTGGATGAGCGAATCAAACGCGCGCTGGGAGCCGGAGAACGACTGTCCTATACCGAGATCCGGCGCATTATCGACCAGATCGCCGATGCGCTCAGCCATGTTCACGGTCAAGGAATTATCCACCGGGATATTAAGCCCTCCAATATTCTCTTGAATACGGAGGGCGATGCTTTTCTAACAGACTTCGGCATTGCCCAGCTTCTCACTGAAGGGCGGCAGACCACTAAGGGGATTGTGTTAGGAACGCCTGTCTATATCGCGCCCGAACAGGCACGCGGGGTCGCCATCGATCACCGTGCCGATCTCTACGCCTTGGGTGTAGTACTCTACGAAATGCTTGCTGGACGTCCACCTTTCATCGCCGACACCAGTGTAGCCCTGCTGGTAAAGCACATCCAGGAGCCGGTACCTCCCCTCCGGCAGTTTGTGGCCGATGTCCCACCGGCTGTGGAACAAGTTGTGCTCAAGGTTCTCGCAAAAGCTCCTGACCGGCGTTATCAGAACGCTCCGACCTTTCGAAATGCCCTGCAGCGAGCCTGGGAAACCAGCGGCGAGCTAGGGTCCCTTTTGACCGACGTCAGCAGTACACCGCTTGTGATGTCGCCCCCTGCTTTGAAGGTGACGCCGCCCACCACCGGGAATTTGCCTTTCTTGGCCGTGAACCTGGTGGGGCGGCGCGCTGAAGCTGATACTCTGAAGCGGCGCTTGACGCACGTTCCGGCTTGCATCGGATTAGTCGGTATGGGCGGAATCGGGAAGACCACGTTAGCGCTTGCAGTTGCGCACGAGTTAGCAGCCGGCGGCTCCTTCCCCGATGGTATCTTCTGGATTGATGGGCGGGAACATACCACGTTAGGTGCGATTCTGGCGGAGTTGGCGGATCTGTTGCACCTGGACTTGGGCCAGAGGACCTTATCCCAGCAGCAGCGGACAATTGCAATGAAGTTATCTGGTGAAAATGTGTTGCTCGTCGTGGATAACTTCGAAACGGTCGAAGACCCGAATGCCGTCGCCGAGTTCCTGAGAGAACTCACGTGTGCCGTCTTGATCACGAGTCGGATACACCCTCCCGGAGCCGGAATTGTCGAACTGCTCCCCTTGGTTCCCCAAGATGCGGTGAGTTTGTTCCAGGCACGGAGTGGATTGACCCCAGAGGCATCGGACGCTGTCGTGACCGACCTGTGCGCGGTAGACCTGGAAGGTCATCCCCTGGCGATCGAGGTGGTCAGCGCTTTGGCCGCTGCCGGTTTACACGCTGCAGAATTACGCCAGTATTTGCACGATATGCCACTGGAGGTCTTGAGCGAGGTTGCTACCGAAACCGGACGCAGTGTAGTCGATGCGCTTCAGCTTTCCTATCAACGCCTTAGCCCTTTGGCTCAGATCATCTTCACCCGGATGAGCATCTTCCCCGCCGACTTTGACCTAACAGCTCTATCCATTCTAAGCCCGGAGTATACACGTCTGCACCAGGTCAAAGGGCTACGCGAGCTTGTGGAGCGCTCCCTCTTGACGCAGATGAGCCACCGCCGGTACCGCCTGCATCCGGTCACTCGCCAGTTCGCTTATGCCTTGCTCGTAGACCCGGTGCTTTATCACCGGCGCGCCGGGGCTTATTTCCTCACCGAGGCCGGCGCCGACACGTTGGCGGCGATGGAGCAGCTCTATATGGCTGGTGAGATCGCTGACGCCGTCGCGCTCATCCCCTTGCACCTGGACGAGTGGATCGACGCCGGGCGCGCCAGTCATGCTCTGCAACAAGTGCAACGTTTTGAAGCGCTAACCCTTCCGCTGGAAATGCACCCTATCGTGTATGAGGCACAGGGAGATCTGTTCGCACTCCTGGGACAGACAGACGCGGCGCGAGAGGCATATGACCGTCTTCTAGCCGACGCTTGTGCACGCGCGTATCAAGCGCGAATCCACCGCAAGATCGGCGAGTTGGTGCGTCGGCAGCGGCCTGCCGAATCTATCGAGTGGTACCAGCAGGCTCTGGCCCTACTGGACGATCCGCAGAGCTTGGAAGCGGCGCGCATCCATATCCGGTTGAGTGCGGCCTGGTTCTATCAAGGGGATTACGAACAGGCCCTCGCGTGTGGGATCACAGGACGTGAGATGGCACAGAAATTCGCTGAACCTCTCGAACAGGCCGAGGCTGCTGTCAACCTGGGCAACGTCTACGCCGTGCAAGGGGACAGCGATCGCGCGGTAGCAGCTTATGAGGAAGCGTTGGCTATTCTTCAGCAGGCAGTCCGCCGGCGACCGGTGATGGAATCCATTGTCCTGTCAGATCTGGCTTCACTCTATCATGATCTGGGAAACTGGTCCCGAGCTGTGGCGTATCACGAGCAAAGTTTGAGCATCGTTGAAAGCCTGGGTTACTTCGACGGGATCGCGATCACCAGCTTCAACCTGGGGAATGTCTATACCTTGATGGGCAACTTCACGTCAGCCGAAACCAACTTGCAGCGCTGTCTGACGCTGTGGCAACAGATGCACTCTGACTATGGTGTGGCTGCTACCTATATGAATATGGGACAACTTCATCTGCGCCGGGAAGAGCTGGTGGAAGCACAGGCCGCATTGGCGCATAGCCGGGATCTCTTTGAGACCATCGGTTCTGAAGATTTTCTGCCTGAAGTGTATTGTTTGTTGAGTGAAGTAGCCCTGGCCCAGAGCGAGACCGTGTTGGCGGTTGAGTATGCGCAACAGTCCCTGAGTTTGGCCCTCAAAGCGGATGCACGGATAGAACAGGGAATGACGCAACGGGTGCTGGGCACGGCGTTAGCAGCACAAGGGCAAGCTGACGCCGCTCTCGAAACGTTCCGGCAAAGCTTGGACCTTTTGAGTACATTGGGTAATCGCTACGAGATGGCCCGCACGCACTATGCCCTCGGCTGCTGGTATCTTGAACAAGCTGATTTGACGCAGGCTGCGGCACATCTGTACCCCGCCCTAGAGACGTTCACCACATTAGGGGCGGATTGTGATGTGCGGTTGGCCAAGAAGGCGTTGCTGCAAGCCGGTCGACACGACCAAACAGCGGTGACAGTGTGATCCTGTTACTGATCCGGTCATAAAAATATAACTCCCCGGATTTTGCGTTCTAAGCCCCGTCTCGGGGCGCTTCGCGCGGGAATTTATTCTTTTACAGACCAAGGCTTGCTTGCCTGCATATTCGTGCTACAACTAGTGTCAGTATTTCAGGCCGCCATATATCTGCAAAGGAGATGACGATTCGCTATGGACAAACCGAAACTCAATTATGGCAAGACCCTCCTTATTGGCTTTGGCTTTTTCGGTATCAGTGTGATGTGGACGTTGTATAACGCCTATATTCCGATCTTCTTGCAGGCCGGGAATCCCGATTTCGCGGCTGCTGGAGAAATTGGCTTTGGTTTTAAGCCCGGCCTCACTGGCTTTATCATGACGCTCGATAACATTGCAGCCTTCTTCTTGCTGCCCATCATCGGCGTGTGGTCGGACCGGGTGTGGACACGGTTCGGGCGGCGGATGCCCTTCATCCTCGTCCTTGCACCGATCTCCATCGCAGCCTTTATACTGGTCCCCGCTGCGGTGGGGATGATCCCAGTGGAGTTGAGCGGGCAGATGGGAGAATTGGGTGGCCCCCTGGCGCTGTTTATGATCGCCATCGGCCTGTTCCTGCTGGCGATGGCGGGTTTTCGCACACCCGTCATCGCGCTGATGCCCGATCTCACACCCAGCGCGCTGCGTTCGCAGGCCAACGGCATCATCAACATGATGGGCGGCATCGGCACGTTGATTGCGACGTTGGGCAGTAGCTTGCTCTATAAGATGGGCCGCATCACACCGTTTATCTTTGGCGGGGTATTGATGGCGGTCGCGGTGCTGATGCTGTTTATTTTCGTCAAGGAACGGCGTGAGTCTGTTGTTTCTGCCGTTGATGAAGAGGAAGATGGCTTTAACGCATTGCGTGGTATCAAACGCGTGTCACCAGAGGCCCGTCGCAGCCTATGGTTCCTGATGGGCGCGATCTTCTGCTGGTTCGTCGGCTACAACGCCACGGAGACCTTTCTGACCTCGTATGGCGTCACCGTGCTGGGTATCTCGACCGGACAAGCGCCGTTGTTGATGGGCGTAGCCTCACTGACATTTTTGGCCTTCGCCGTACCCGCTGGTTACATCGCCGCGCGTTTCGGACGCCGCAAGACTATCATCACCGGACTGATTGTGTTTGGTGTGTTGTTATTGCTCAACTTCTTCCTGCGCAACGCTACGCTCATCTGGCCGATCATGGGGATTGGCGGATTAGGGTGGGCGCTCGTGAACATCAATTCGCTACCTATGGTTGTGGACACTGCCGCCTCGGACGCGGACGTGGGAACGTACACGGGATTGTACTACATCGCTTCGCAGTTGGCCGCGGTGGTCGGCCCGATCCTCAACGGTCACATTGTGGAGTGGTTCGGCAACGACTACAACCTTATCTTCGTGGTCACGCCGCTCTTTTTCTTGTTCGCCATTTTGTGCATGTTGCAGGTGACGAAAGGGGAAGCGAAGACGGAAACGCTTGTGTCCTAGCCGTATCAATGAGTGAATTCCGCCGTCACGTCAGGTGCTTCTTTCTGGGGTGCTTGTTCCACTGTGACTGGGCCACCAAACTTGCCTGAGAGAATAGGACCTGCAACATCGCCGGCGATATTGGTTTGCGGACCATGGACGTCCTGTCCACGTTGGTCCACACCGGTGGGCTTGTCACCAGCCACATAGTCGCCTTGAACGATAATCGACGTAGCCTGCATGTCGGTATCGGGCAATGTTTTAGCCGGTGGGAAGACCGACGCAGGGTTCACATTGCTCACAAACCAACTATGAAACATCTCTCCGGCTACCTGATATCTCTCCTTCTTTGGATCACGTAGGACCAATCCGTGATAACATAACGCATCTAGGGCTTGCATCAGATCGGGAGGCACAGACTCCAGCGCAACACGAATCTGTGCCTCGGTAAGCAAGGCATTCTCCTGCGCCAGCACTCGATACGCTGACGCACCGGCTATCCCGATGCCTTCCATCCAATCGTGAAAGTCGTTGCGCTCGTGGGGAAACTGGGTGGCAATTTGCTCCACGGTTTCGGTGGAAGCACCCTCTAGCCCGTGTTTCCACAAATGGTACATCAGGTACTGGGTGAAGAATGGATGCCCGCCGCTCTGCTCAACGACGGCCGTCACGATTGTTTCGGGCAATATACCCTGAGTCGGTTGGGCGACCAGTTCACGTGTGGCCTGGACATCCAGTGCTCGTAGTGTATGATACTTTAGAACATTCCGCAGCGGTGATCCGTGTTGGCGCACTTGAGTGAGGAACCCGTGTGATCCCACCACTACCACCTTGAGCAAGGCCCGCGTGGTTTTCCCTACTAGGAGATAGCGCAACGCGCCGTACAGGTCTGAGGCCCACGGCTGCTCGACCAAGCGCTCGCATTCATCCAGCAACAGCGTCAAGCGCAACCGCATGCCCGTCTGCGCTATCACTGCCCGGCTCCAGCCATCCAAGAGCTTCCCAAAAGCTGGTGCTGGAGGTCGCCCTTCCTGGAATAGAAAGAGTTCACGTGGCATATCTCTAGACAGCCGCTTGCTCAGGGTGGATTCAACCTCTGTGCATATCAAACTAAAAAAGTCCATTACCGATCCCAGCCACTCACCACTCAAATCCAGGAAAATCGGCAACAGCAAGCGATCCGGGGCGGCCATCGTCTGCGTTTCGAAAGCGCGCAGCAATGCCTCTAACAGGCTGGTCTTTCCCATGCGTCGTCCCCCAATCAGCGCGACTGAGTCCCCAGGTGTGGAGGTCACGGCATCTAGAAGCTCTTGAACATCTGCTTCCCGGCCAAAGAACATCTCTGGCCCCACAGGGAGATTGTAGTTATAGGGATTCGTGTTGGCCATCAGACACCTCCCACCGGAACGTTGTCTTCCAGGTGCAAAACATAACGCCGGATCCAGTGGCGGTAGAGTGGGACTGTCAGCTCCCAGCCAGTCTGACCACGACGAACCAGACTCTGATCGTTCAGGTGAGCTAACGCCAAAGCGTATGCCCGCTGATACTCCATCGAAGCATCCAATGGGAACAGAGTTGCCTCAGTTTGAGGCTGGTGCCTGGCCAAACTTATCAGCAGTTGGGCTTCGAAACCAGACGGGCCGCCTTGATCCACCCCCCACAGGCTCTCTGCCAAGTAGTTGCGCGGCCAGCGCAAGTAAGCCTCCATCGCTTGATACACCCGCTCGACGGTTATCCTGGCAGGTAGCTCTAGATTCTGAATAGCAGTACTACACAGTTGACGCGTCAGGAAGGGATGTCCTCCACCTGCGCTCACAAGCAGATCAAGGGCCTGCTGGTCGTAACTGATCCCCATCTGACCGCCGATGGAGACAATCATCGTGCGGGCATCCTCAAGTTCCAGAGGCCCGACAGGTATCTCCTCAAAGAAAGAGAAGAATGGGTTACGATTTCCGACTAGATGATCTACACGATTTAGGGTCGGTTCCAGGCCAGCAGCCAATAGCACGAACCTACCTCTGTGAGATGGCGATTCGGTAATGCCACGTAGCACAGCGGCAAACTGATGATATTCCGGTTGACTAAAAAGCACATCCATTTCGTCCAAGAAAAGCAGCAACCCTGGTCGTCCAGACCGCCCTGACAACACATTCAAGAGTGCTACAACAGCCTGTCGAAAAGCCTGTCCACGCGTGGCCGCATCAGGAGCCGACAAGCCCGGCGGCATTCCAGGCAGCGGTATTCCAGGGAAAACCACCTCTATTGCGGATTGCCAACTGCGCAAAGCCTCCTCATAGACGTATCTCAGGCCGCCGCCATACCCCTCCAGATCCACCACCGCAGCGGGCCAGTGAAGTTCTTCCAGAGCACGGCCCATAAGAGAGGACTTACCCACTTTTCGCACACCAAACAGCATCACCGGCCGCCCACCGGTCAATTGTCGTTCCAGGTTTGCCAGCAGTGCGCTGCGACCAAAAAAGGACAGTACATCCGTAACCGCCGTGCGTGCATCGTACAGATTCGTGCGTCCCATGTAGATCTCGAGTTGTTCCTTCAGAGTCTCCATCTCACGCGCATAGGGCCGCGCTTGTGCCATTGCTGAACGCGGCAAGGGGACGATCGTGAACCCCCGGTCGGCGCGCAGCGCAAAGATCTGAAAAAGATCACTGGCACGAGGGGGGCGGTCAATGACAACCAATGCCGTGTGACCGTGCACATCTCTTCCGTAAGCCGTCGCGGCTGCTTTACATAGAGATTGAAACTCTTCTATATCCAATGGTCGAGCCAGCACTAAGCGGACATAGAGCGGGGTCACATCTTTCCACAGAGGAGAGTTTGTGGTGCAGATAAAACCAAACTTGTCGGCAGGGCTTACGACAAAGCCCGCCAGGGTCAGAAACCGGCGTGTCTCAACATAGAGCGGATCGGTTTGCAGGATCTGCTCGACCAAGACGGGCTTTTTGCCTCCCTCTCGGATTTGGAGGACGCGCGCCGAGAAGCGGTCAGCAGGGGAGTATTGGCCCGATTGACGTGTCAGCAGGCCATCTCTGATGCCAGTCTGTAGTTCCGTTTCGAGCCGTTCAGCATCCACCGGAATGTGGAGCTGTGCTAGGCGGTGTGCGATCTCTTCGGGGCGTAGGGGCCCTGAAATCAGCAGAACGATCAGGCGGTTCAAGGGCGTGCTATTTCTCCACAGTTGGTAGTAGTCCTGGTAACGCCCAATGATGGGCAGGCGAATCCTGGGTAGTTTGACCAGTTCGGGTGCCTCGAGAGCCCCTGTTTGGGAAGCGTGTGGCCTCGCAGACACTGCGGGAGCCGGAGCTGTAAATAGCGCGTTGGCCATTTCAGCAGCGCTTTGAAACCGTTCATTGGGCTGCAGAGCCATCGCCCGCGTCACGGCTTGCCCAGTTCGTGCGCTGACACCAAGGTTGAGGTTGGACAATGGAACAAAGCTAGCCGGATTGGTAATGAGTTGCACAGCGGTAGGTGGGGGTTGCCCTGCCAGCATATGGTACAGGGTCGCGCCCAGACCGTAGATATCGGAGCGGGAGTCAGTATGGGCCGTCCTTGTGGCGTACTGCTCTGGAGGCGCGTACTCGGGCGTACCCATACCTCGGGTCAATGGTGCTGTGATTGGCTCATTCGGATCATATAGCTTGGCTAACCCAAAGTCCATTAGCACAGCACGCCCCTCCGGTGTAACCATCACGTTGCTTGGCTTTATGTCACGATGGATGACATTTTGATTGTGACAAAAGGCCAGTGCATCCAGCAACTGCCTGGCCAAATCCAGAACTCGGTGCTCCGGCAGAGCTCCTTCTCGGGCAATTAGGCTGGAGACTGGCTCCCCCTCAATAAACTCGGTCACATAGTAGCCAGAATCACTGCCAGAGAAATAATCAAGCCCTCGCACCAAGTTGGGGTGATTGAGCCGTGCCAGTAGGTGAGCTTCCTGGAAGAATTGCTGAAAAAGCTGTTCCTTCTCTCGCGGGGCGAGTCCTGGCTGCACAAGCATTTCCTTGACCACAACAGGCTTTTCTAGGCGTAGATCCCAAGCCCGATAGGTTGTTCCCATTCCTCCTTGCCCCAATATGCGAGCGATACGATAACGGTTCTGCAGAACTTGCCCGGGTGCTAGAGACATTTCTCCACCTCGCCCTTCTTCACATTGTCCACAGAGGTAAAGCCCTCGTCGTAGTGACGAGCTCGAAGTGTGAGCGCGGCGGCAGAATTATCTGTGTGGGCATTCGCGCCATCTCCAACGCCGGGCGCGAGGTGAAGATTTCCCACGCTTGTACCGGTGCCCAACAATCTCCTAAACAGACGACATCGTTATGCTCGTTCAATGCCTGACTTAGGGTCTGTAAAAGCATAAACTCCTGCGCAAAGCGTCTCGAGACGGGGCTTAGAGCGCAAAATGCTGTGACAACAAATCTTAGGCCGACACTGTCCAGCACTTTTCCTACCCTCCAAGTGGTTGGCGTACGTTTGACACTTTCAGTATAGCCCAACCTGTAGTGAAGTCAAAATCAGAAATGCTTCCCCGTGTTCGACGGTGTTTATCAGTACGTTCACCTAGGACTGTTGTGCTGTCCCTAGTCATACCTTACGTTCTTGTCAATTCAATCTCGCTCTATCTGACTAACATACTTTAGTACATCGTAAATTAAGTTTCTTTGAACTTTTCGTTATCAGAATGAACCTTAACATAGTGTGAATTGAGCTTGGCACGCGCGGC
>JAFGSL010000243.1 GCA_016934645.1 Anaerolineae bacterium | reverse complement strand
TGTCGGCGATGGCTTGCTCGCGGTAACCGGCCATCCCGGCCGCGCGGAACAGGTCGGTGACCCAGACTTCGCCCAAGTCCGGTGCGGCGGTCACGCAAACGGCGGCAAAGCGTTGGCGCACGGCGTAGTCCTGGGGGATCCGGTTCCGGCGCCAGGAGTCCAAGGTGCTTTTCCCAATGCCTACCTCGTTGGTGATATATTCGGATGCGATCCCCAGCAGGCGCAATTGGTGGGCGTGTTGGTAGGCGCGGACGCCCCGGTCGACCAACCTCGCAAATTCAGGCTTTTCTGCCGCCGGTGGGGCAGCTTGCTTACGCATTTCACTCTCGCTTTCAGGTGAAGGAAAAGGCGCGCAGGTTAGGAAGGGTGTTTAACAACGCCAAGGTTATGTATGGGGGGAGACTACGATTAAGGTAGATGTGTTGTGGTCAAAGCTATGCCTATTGTACGCGATTGGGGTTACAGGTCAACTCGATCGGATGCGCAGGGCTTTGACAAGCCAAGCGACAATGGTACAGGGGAAAACAGATATGTCCTGGGTGCGGGGCAACGATGCTGTTTATCGTGTCAGTCTTGCGAGATGGTGTACTTTGCCCACGCCATTACCATGCTTCACACCGGAAACATGCTGCGATTGGGTGCTGCAGAATAAGCGCGCGGCTCCCCGCTTGTGGAGGGCGTCTCCAGGATGTCAGTCGGCAGAAAACCGCACTCGAAGTCGCGTTCATTGTCGATTCCCTGTAATTCAAAAGTCACTCTCTTGCTTAAGGTTTTTGTGTGGGTAAATGCAGGAAAATGACACTGGCCCAGTGGTACGCGATGTTACAGTAAGAATATCTAACACTCGCCAAGTACGTACAATTAGCGGGAATTTTGCAGCAAGTTGCCAGGGTACAGACGTGATGCTTAGTGATCATCATAACAAGCGCACGCGACGGCTCGATGTTTCAGAATAAGCTTATCTCTTCCCCTCACCTGGCTTACTCTTTAGTCTTTCTTGTAAACTTCTGCTTTTGTGGTCAAACGCAAATGATGCTTGTAGGGGGGCATCTCTACTCTTTTACCCAGACGACATTTCAGTGAGACCTGGGCCAAGCCTAAATGATACCGGTGCAGTAAAAACACCCGTATCATCTCTGTTCTGCTCTTCAAGCGTTATGGCGCATACTGCATAGATAGTAGCCGCTTTCACCATACGCAATAAGAAGAATGCAAACTCGCGAAAGTCGCTAATATCCCACTTGACATCAAATTCGGTCTTTGTAGTAGGTTTCATCCAATACAAGACTAGCCTACGGTGAGTTGCTGCATCTCGTGCTGCTTTCAGGGGGGCCGGGAAATTCTGCAAAAACCAGTCCTTCTGCAAGTCTCTAATAGCAGCAAGGAACGGGTTCGATTGCAGGATATTCGCCAGAGTTGGATGGAGCGGTTTTTTGGGGCTGCAATTCTCGTACCACACATTGTTTATGTTGACTCTGTTTTCATTGTGCTCAAGGTTAAAGTATTCATTTATCAGTATAGCGATTTTGTCGAGGCAGTCGGCAGCTAAACGAAAGCTAGCTTTCCTTAAACCTATAGCTAGACCATAGTCAGCGTAATCAAGCGTATTGGCATAATGTGTTACCGCGCCACGAGAGGCTAAATTGGTTTCTGCTTCATCGCAATGGTAGAATAAGTAACGCGCTGTCACATAATCTTCCTTGATAGTATTCAGGGTATGAGCCAGTTTTCTAAACCGATTTGTTCCTTGCTCTCCACTTTCCGTAACCAAACTAGGAAAGAATAAATCATCGATACATTCTTCTGTTGAGTTGAGGGGGTTCAAGTTGAGGGTTAAAAGCAAACGATCTTGATTGGCTGTCATAAGCCAAGTGGGAGCCTTTGGAAGTCCATGTTGTTTTGTGCGATGGATTGACCATTGTCGGAGTTCTTCAAGGCCCCCTGCGATGTTTATGGTGATTTTATTCACTAAGTCTTCCAAGTGCATTCTAAAACCTTCAACAGCAGAAGGCCCCGCAAGTTTCAATGCTTCTTCCTCTAACTTACTCGCTCTTGATAACAGTCTCCAAGACTCGTATAGATTTTTAGTTGTATGAGGTTCAGAAACACCCAAAATACGTTTGATAGCAATTCCACTGTTTGCCATTGCGACCGCATGCTTAGGATAACGTTTCAGACAATCCATATACCAATCAATTGCCTCTACGGTTCTTCCTGTGAAGTTCAGTGCATTTGCATAGTTAGCCATTACCAAAGCAACCAAATCAGCATCAACAACTCGCTTGTTAAGAAGCACGCTTTGCAAAAGTGATTTTGAACGTTGTAAGGATTCTTCTGCCTGTTCTGTTTCTCCTTGCTCAGTTAAGATACGAAAACGTGTTGAATAGCCGTTTGAGAGATTGTATTCGAGATTCGCTCTAACTGCATCTTCAAAATCAGGTACCTCCTCGGTGATAAGCTCCTCAATGAGGTTAATCCCTGAATCTACAATCGTTATATCCCTCAATACTGAACCGATATCTATAAAAAAGCTAGCTGAGTAGGAACGAATATTTGGGTTTGTGGGATTTTTTTCCAATAAAGCACAAGTCTCTTGGTAAGCCTCCAAAGCATTACCTGCTTCATATAAGTTGCGAATACAGGAAAGGGTTAAGTCAAGAGATTCGTTTTTCATTTTGTATTCTGTCCTTCAAAAAGAAACGTTCCACACGATATGCAACTAGCTAACCAATGTATAAATCGCTGCTTATTCCACTACACCAAAAGATGGCACATTAGAGTGAAGGTCGCCATAATCTTTCCCTGTAGGCTTAACTTTCCAAGTATAGAACCGTCTTTTGAAAACGCGAACCCCAGTTGCCCCCCTTCCAAAACCGAAGTAAACTCTACCCACAACCCAAAACGAGGAACCCGTGACGCAACCCACATACACCGATCTCGAAATACACATCCGCCCCCGGCAGGAGGACGGCTACCCGGTGGACATCCGCCTGGATGGCGAACAAGCTTTCCAGGGCACGATGCGCGCCGGTATCCTGCCGTGGATTTCGAGCGGTGACCTCCGCAAGGATGGGCAATGGCTCTTTGACACCCTCTTCGCCGACACGTCGCTGCGCGATGCGTGGGTGAGGGCGTCGGAGCGCTCCCCAGACCACCGCCGCATCCGCCTGTGGATCGACACCGATGCACCGGAACTGCACGCCGTGCCGTGGGAACTGCTGCACGACGGCGATACTTTCCTCGCTGCCGATGCGGCCACACCTCTGTCGCGCTACCTGCCGGGCATTGGGGCTTGGGGCTACACTGTGCTTCAAGGACCGCTGCGCGTGTTGGCCGTCATTGCCAATCCCACCGACCTCGCTGATTACAAGCTTGCGCCTCTGGATATCGTGCAAGAACGTAGCGTATTGAACGCCGCGCTGGACGAACTACCCCCTAACCGCCGCCGCCTCGACGTCCTCGACGCCCCAGTGACGTTGGCGCGCCTGGAAGACCAACTGCGTGCCGGCAACTACCACATCCTGCACCTTGTCGCGCACGGTGTGGTTAACCAGCGCCAAGGACAAGCTGCACTGTACTTACAGGATGACAATGGCCAAACAGAAGTCGTCACCGCCACCGATTTCGCCGCGATGCTCGAACGCCTCGAGCACGACCACTGCCCGCATCTGGTCTTCCTGGCCGCGTGCCAGACGGCAGCGCAGGGCACCGCCGACGCTTTCCGAAGCTTTGGCCCCACATTGCTGGACGCGGGTATCCCGGCGGTGGTAGCGATGCAGGATGTCATCGCCATCCGCAGTGCGCGGACCTTGAGCGGCACGTTCTACGGGCAACTGGCACAGCACGGCGCGGTGGACGTGGCCCTCAACGCCGCGCGCGGTACACTGCTGACGCACGGCCAGCCCGATGCCGTCGTGCCGGTGCTCTTTCTACGCCGGCGCGATGGGCAGGTGTGGCGGCCCCCGGCACGCCACGACTTCTACCAGCACATCCCGCTGCCCCAGCACTATCTCCCGCGCCCCGACGTTCTCGCAACCGTCAAAACGGCGCTGCTGGCCAACCCCGACGGGCTGGCCCTCACCGCTGCGGTCCAGATGAACGCCCTCCACGGGATGGGTGGCATCGGCAAGACCGTTCTCGCCCGTGCGCTGTGCGAAGACGCCGAGGTACAAGCTACGTTCCCCGATGGCATCCTGTGGGCGACCCTGGGCCAGACGCCGAACCTTACGGCGCGGCTGCGCGAGTGGGTGGAGACATTGGGGGGCATCAGCAGTGAGAATGCGCCCACGCCCGACCAACTCAAGAACAAGCTGGTGCAACTTCTGGCCCAGCGCGCCTGCCTATTGGTTGTGGACGACGTCTGGCAGTATGGACACGCGGAAGCCTTCCAGGTGGCTGGCCCAAGTTGCCGGATGCTGCTGACCACGCGCGATGCGGAAATTCCCCGAGCGTTAGGCGCGACGCTCCAGCCGGTGGATGTGCTACCCCCGGCGCAGGCGGTGGCGCTGTTGGAACAGTGGGCGGAAGGCAACCTGGACGACACTAACCCCGATCTCAAGCAGTGCATTATCGCACGCTTGGGTTGTTTGCCCCTGGCCCTCAAACTGGCCGGGGCGCAGTTGCGGCGCAAAGACCCGGCGCGCTGGTTGAAGACCTTTGACGCGCGCAAGCTCAAACTGCGCCGTACGGAAACTCTCCACGACAGCCTGGAACAAACCTTCGCGCTGAGCATTGATGAGTTATCCGGCGAGGACTGGCGCTGTTACACGGCCCTGGCGATTTTCAAAGAAGACGAAGCCATTCCTTTTGTAGCCATTGCGAAGTTGTGGGGGGCGTTGGCGGGATTGGATGAAGAGGAAACCACTGATTTGTTGGATGATCTGGCAGCACGGGCTTTGCTACAACTCAAGGATACACCCAGTGGGCCAGTGGCGACCTTGCACGACTTGCTGCGAGATTTCATCACGGCGGAATTGGGAGAACAAGATGCACTTGCCGCTCATCGCGCGTTGCTGGAAGCCTACCGCACCACTCAAACCGGGGAAGGCTGGCACACCATGCCGGATGATGGCTACCTGTATGCCCATCTGGCCTATCACCTGTATGCTACCAGCGATTATGGTGCACTGAAAGCCCTCTTCGACGACGACCATTGGTTGCACGCACGGGTATCAGCAGATGATTACATTTATGACGGGTATCTAGCCGATTTATCGCTTGCATGGCAATGGGCGCAAGCTGCTACTACATCGGCCAAAGAGGTTGGCTTTCCACTGGTCATAGCGGACTGCGTTCACTATGCCCTGATCCACACTACTGTTAACTCATTGGCCAGCAACTACGAACCTGCACTAGTGGCGCGGGCGATAGAAACCAGCCTTTGGCCACCGGAACGAGGCTTGAGTATAGCACGGCGAGTCGTGGGTGCGGAAAAGCAGGCGTGGATGATTGTCGCCCTCTTGAAAACGGGATGTTTGTCGGACTCACTGAATGCCAATGCGCAATGTCTTGGGCTGGTGGCTATACGTACGATTGAGAATGAAAGGCAACGAACAGAAGTTTTAATAACTTTGGCTTCACAGCTCACTGGTGAATGGCTAATAGAAGGTTTGGCTTTGGCACAAACAATTAAGGACAAGAGGAACCGGGTAAGAGTTTTGGGAGCATTGCTTTCACAGCTTGTAGGCACTGCGCGTGAGCAGGTTTTGATGGAAGGGATAACAGCTATGCAGACAGCTAGAAATCCAAGAGAACAAGTGAAGATTTTAGCAACACTTGCTCCATATCTTACAGATGGTTTACTTACAGAGACTCTGGCGACAGCGTGCGCAATTGGAGATGAGCGGTATCGGGCAGAAGCTTTAGCAACTCTGGCTCCGTATCTTACAGATAAATTGTTAACAAAGAGCCTGAAAGTGGCGCGCGCGATTGATCCCAAGTATTATCGGGTAAAAGCTTTGGCAGCGTTGACGCCGTATCTTGCAGATACAACTCGAACACAAACCTTGATGGAGAATTTCGCAACAGTGTGTGCCATTAACAAGAGAGAGTGGCAAGCAGAGGTTTTAGCAACGCTGGCTTCACAACTCACAGACTCGTTGCGGGATCAGGCCCTATCAGAAAGTTTAAAAGCAATACGTGCGATTGAAAAGGAGTGGAAGCAGATAAGAATCTTGTTAATATTGGCCCCGCGACTCACTGGTGACTTATTGCAAGAAGGATTGGCAATGGCACGCGCAATTAAAAACGAGTGGGGGCGGGCTATGATTTTGGCAAAGTTAGCTCCAGAAGCCCTTGACACGAACCAAATACTAAATGAAGCTTTGATGATAGCGCGTATGATCAAAAACGAAGGCCGGCAGGTAGAAATTTTGGCAACGGTAGCTTTGCAGTTAGCCGGTATGGCTCAGTCGCAAGTGTTGATGGAAGCTTTGCAAGTAATGCGCACGATTGAGAACCCATATTATCGAACAGAGGCTCTGGTAGCATTAGCCCCATTGCTCACAGATGATTTACTGATGAAAGCCCTAACAACGATGCTTACAATTACGGATGAGTACAGACAAGCTATAGTATTAGCGGCATTTGCCTGGTATTTTAAGGATATGTCTCCAAACCAGATATTGACGGAAGCTCTATTAGCAGCCTATAAGACTAGGAAACAAAAAGAGCGAGCATGGGCTTTAGCAGAACTCGTTCCCCAACTCTCAGGTACAAACCAAATTCAAGCATTGAAAGAAGAATTATTGATCACGCAAATGATCAAGGATGAATGGTTGCAAGTGAAAATTATGCTAGCACTAGCTCCACTACTCTCAGGTGACTTATTGGGGGAAGTATTGAGGATGGCGCTTAGAATCAAGAGAGCAAGAAGCCAAGTAGAAGTTTTGATGGCCTTAATTCCGCAGCTCACTGGAGACCTCTTGATGGAAGCTCTAGCAGCAATACGCGCGCTCAGGTGGGAAGAAGGACGAGCCAAGACTCTAATGGCCTTGATTCCGCAGATTGCGTCGGATGACTTCCATTGCAGTTTATTGGCAGAAGCCTTGGCTATAGCGCGTGGATTCAAGAATAAAGGATGGCAAGCAGAAGTTTTAGCGATATTAGCCTCATACTTCACTGATAAAGTCCGAAGTCAGATCTTGATGGAGGCTTTGGCAGCAGCGCAAGCGAGTAAGCGCGTAGGTGACCCAGAAGTAGCATTGGTGACACTGATCCGACATCTTTCAGCAGATAATCATCGCATGGATTGGTTGACAGAAATTTTGACGGTAGTGTGTGCAATCAAGTGGGAGAAAAATAGACTAGGAGTCTTAATGGAGTTAGCCTCACAGTGTGTAGCCGATGGCTATCATATAGACTTACTTAAAAGGATATTGGCAGCAACTCGTGAGATTGAGGATGAAGGAGATCGGACGGGGATCCTATTAATACTAGTGCCGCAGTTTACAGGTATGTTCCAAAGTCAGATCTTGACAGAGGCCTTAGCAGCAGCGCGTGCAATTAAGTATGAAGAGTCACGGGTAAAAGCTTTTTTGAAGTTAGCTCACCACTTCACAGATGCACTCAAAAATCAGATTTTGATGGAAGCTTTAGCAACTGCACGTGAGATTAATAAAGATGAGAGTCGGGCTAGGTGCCTGGCAATGTTGGCCCCACGTTTTACAGATGCGTCCTGTCGTAGCCAAATCTTAGCGGATGCTCTAGCAGCAGCATGCGCGATAGAAGATGAATGGCGAAGGGCACTGATGTTGTCAGAATTGGTTCCACAGCTTGCGGCAGATGACTCCTGTTACAGTCCCCTGGTGAAAGTTCTAGCGTCGGTAGCCACAATTACTAACAAAGAGTACCAGTTACGAGTTTTGATAGCGATGACCTTATCCATTGATATTTCCGATTCCGTTACTAGGAAAGTACATCAAAAATTACTGCTTTATCTTTGGGAACTGCGAAGTCGCGAACGTGCCGACTTGCTTAGTTTCCTAGCCAAAGATGACTTATCATTCCTACAGGCGTTGAGTGTGACGCAGGAAGGATACAACCAGATCGCGCAGTCCGTCACTGACGTTTGTACGAAATGGGAGTGGATTTGAAGCAAGAAGCAAGACTGCCCTCCGTCCACCAAACCCTCCATGCATTTCCCCCGCGTGTCCGCAACCAAAATATGTATCGCGCGCCCCGATCCGTGAATTAACTTGACGTGCCCCCCCGCACTGGCTCCAAGCATAATCGAAGAATGGAACATTCGTTCTGTTCTTCTCTTCGCAGTGCGGAATGTTGATCCTCTGCACTCTCGCACCCCACCTGCCGGTGCAGGTGGAACGGCAGCGCGCGGGATTGCCAGTGGATGCCCCTCTTGTCGTCGGAGGATGGTGGGTTTGGTTCACTTTTTGCGTTAACAGGTGATGACGCTGGCGAAGATGTAGGAACACCCACGGAATGTTGCTCTTGTGGACGTGAACCAAACCTTGGTAGTTTGGTTTTGCCAAACTGCATCTCCTAAATCAAGAAGCTGTGCCCCTGCGCGCCCTTCGTGCCCGCCGACGAAGCCATCTACCGCGCCCTCCACGCCGACCTGGCCTCTGTCCTGTGCCGCCTCACCGACCGCGTTGAAACCGCCGGTCTCGGCAAGTGGTTCGCCGACCTCAGCGATCTTCGCGTGCCTTCCGGTTATGATGCGGCGGCATCCTTCGCGAGCGTGCCGCAGCATCTCTTCTTAGAATTCCACCATACCAGCAACTTCGATAGAACTGTTTAGCCAGACATTTTCCCCTCTCTTTCCAGTGAAGAAAAACCCGTGCGCAAGTTAGGAAAAATTCTTAACATCCCCAAGCCTCACAAGAGTGAATTGCGATTAAGATGGGAATAGTGTGGTTCAAGATACGCCCATTGTGCGCGATCAAGTCCACAGACCGGCTCGCCCGGATACCAGACCTTAACAGGCCAAACGACAACGGCGCAGTTGTGAAAATTGCGAAATTGGGGATTGACAGTTCTAATATTAGAACTATAATAGAGCTATGGAATCAGTGGAGACTTCCCACAAATTTTGGACAGCGAGTTCCCTGGCTGAGGAAGCAAGTGTGGCAAGCAGCTATATTGCTCGGTTATGCCGGCGGGGGAAAATCGCGGCCCAGAAGTTTGGGCAGGCTTGGATGATTCCTTACGAAGAAGGACAACGCTGGCTAGAGGAACACGCTGCGAAGTCCGAGACACAATCCGAGGCAACATCCTTAACAACTGAACCATAAGTTCGGGGCACGCCTGGTGGGTGTTAGCAGCACCCACCAGACGCTAACCCGGCCGTTGTCAAGGCAACGGTGGGCTACCCTGATTATACCATAGACGCAATCTCTGATGCGGCGCTGTTTTGGCCGCATCAGGCACTTCCTTGAGGGCGATACCGCCTTCCTGTAGGGCGATTGCGTGAACGGCTATATGACGGCCTACCTGCGCCAGACAACGGCACGGTAGGCCGTTTTTTGTTGTTTGGCCATTCACGCGACAACGCGATTTCCAAACTCAAGGAGGTAAGTATGCAAACTGGAATTGATATCGGCTACAATGCCACCAAAGCCGTCGCTGCCCAGCGACGCGCGACTTTTCCCTCGGCGGTCGGCACACCCGACCGCGCGCGGTTCTCTCTCAACGGTAAGGGGGAGGACGCCCTCGTGCTCGTAGCTCCCGCCCACGTGCTGGTGGGGGCCGAAGCCATCCACCAATCCCGCTTTCTGCACCGCCGCGAAGACCGTGGCTGGATTCAGAGCGACGAATGGTTAACACTGTTCTTAGCTGCCCTGACAGAGTTGACGTCCGGCACTGCCGTGGACGTGGATGTGGTTACCGGCTTGCCCGTGGCTTTCTACACCGACAAGGCCCTGGTGCAGGAGCGGCTCCTCGGCGAACACCGCGTTCAGCGCGAGGGGCGGCGCGGGCAAGTACTGCGTGTCGCCAACGTGCGCGTCATCCCCCAGCCCTTTGGCTCCCTCTTGGCCGAAGTCCTCGACGACCGGGGCCAAATCCGGCGCAACGACCTGGCGCAAGCTGCGGTGGGCCTCATTGACATCGGCGGCAAGACCTGCAACCTGCTCAGCGTCAACCGGCTGGCGGAGATCGGGCGCGAAACTGCCAGCGTCAACGTCGGCGGCTGGACGCTGGTGCGCGCTGTGCGCCAGTGGTTGTCCCAACACTATCCCGGTTTGGATGACTTACGCGACCATCCGTTAGCCGCCGCCATCCAGCAGCGGAACTTGCGCTACTACGGAGAACCCATCGCGGAGTTCGCCGCCGTCGTGGATGACCTGGCCGCAGACCTGACCCAACAGATTCTTAGTGAAGCATCGCACTTGTGGAACGGGGGCGCGACCTTGGATGCGTTGCTCATCACGGGCGGTGGGGCGTTGTTGTTGGGTGATCACATCCGGCAACACTGGCCACACGCCCAAATCGTCGCCGAACCGGTCTATGGGAACGCGGTGGGCTACTGGAAACTGGCGCGGCGCTTGTGGGGGCAATAGGGGATGATGAAGCCTTCATACCTGAGTTGCCCGCAGTTATGCATTGTTCACACCTGGTGGTGAGGAAAAACGATGACGGTGACGGAGCCATCGCGCTATGTGCGCAAAACTGTGGTCTTGGACCGGGAACGGGATGCTGCTTTGTTGGCCTGGCTGGACGCACAGGCCAACACAAGTGCTGCCATCCGCGCCGCATTGCAAGCATACAGTACGGCATCCACGATCACCTTGGAAGAAGTCTATCGCGCGGTGCAGGATTTGACAGCACAGGTGCGCGGTGGGCAATGGATGCCAGGGCCTTCGGTGTCCACAGCAGAAAGTAATGAAGACCCGGAGTTGGCTGCGCAGTTGGATCAATTGGGATT
>JAFGSL010000242.1 GCA_016934645.1 Anaerolineae bacterium | reverse complement strand
GTGCGACGAGAGCAGGCCGAAGGCGCACCAGCGTTTATACACGTCCGCCGACGCCGTCAGCTCGAAGCCGCCCATATCGTGGCTCCAGAAGCCAAAGCCCGACATGCCGAGGGAAAGGCCGCCGCGCAGGCTTTCGGACATCGACTCAAAAGTGGCGGTGCTGTCGCCGCCCCAGTGGACAGGATACTGCTGCCCGCCCGTCGTAGCTGAGCGTGCGAAGACAGTGGCCTCGCCCTTGCCGAGTTTCTCTTCCAGCACCTCGAACACCGTCTGGTTGTAGAGTTGCGTGTAGTAGTTGTGCATCAATACCGGATCCGAACCATCGAAGTAAACGACGTCCGTAGGAATGCGCTCGCCGAAGTCGGTCTTGAAGCAGTCCACACCCATATCGACCAGCGCGCGCAGTTTGTCGCCGTACCAGCGGCACGCCTCCGGGTTGGTGAAGTCCACCAGCCCCATCCCCGACTGCCACTTATCCCACTGGAATACGGACGCTAAGCGTCCGTCGCCGTCGGGCCGCTTGAGCAGATAGCCGTGTTCCACCCCTTCATCAAAGAGCGCCGAACGCTGCGCGATGTAGGGGTTGATCCACACGCAGATCTTGAGTCCGCGCGCCTTGAGCCGTTGGAGCATCCCCACCGGATCGGGGAAGACAGCCGGATCCCACTCGAAGTTGCACCAATGGAAGGCCTTCATCCAGAAGCAGTCGAAGTGGAAGACGTGGAGCGGCAGGTCGCGGTCGGCCATACCCTGGATAAAGCCGGTGACGGTGTCCTCGTCATAGTCGGTGACGAAGGACGTGGTCAGCCACAGGCCGAAGGACCACGCGGGCGGCAATGCGGGCCGTCCGGTGAGCGCCGTGTAGCGATCCAGCACCTCTTTGGGCGTAGGGCCGTAGATAAGGAAGTATTCCAGATATTCACCTGGCACGCTGAACTGCACGCGCTCGACCTTCTCCGAGGCAATCTCCAGCGAGACCTTATCCGGGTGGTTGATGAAGACGCCGTAGCCACGATTGGTCAGGTAGAGGGGGATGTTTTTGTACGCCTGCTCACTGCTGGTGCCACCATCCTCTTGCCACAGATCGACGACCTGGCCGTTTTTGACGAACGGCGTGAAGCGCTCACCCAGGCCGTACACGCACTCCCCCACCCCGAGCGCCAGTTGCTCGTGGATGAAACGTCCTTCCGGAGTGTCCACGATGCCCAGCGCGCGCCAGCCACTTTCGGTGATGACTTTGTCACCGTCTTTGAACTGCACTTTCCAGTCCCCGGTCTTGTCAACGCGCGCCGTCAATTGTCCGCTGGTCAGCGTGGCAGCATCCTCATCGTTGTGAACCGCCACATCCGGCGCGGGCTGCGGGTACAGCGTGAATTCCGGCTTGCGCGGTTGCCCACCTTTGTGATGCCAGACCTGCACGCGGATGACGTTTTCCATCGGCGAGGAGAAGCGCGCCGTGAGCACAGGCAGGTTGAGCGTATCGCCACGGTGGTTCACCCGCCGGGTCGGCGCGTAGACCGTCAGCGCATCGGGTTCTACATCCACATCATAGACATGCACCGCATAGTGCGGCGTCACGCCTTCACGAATGTTCCAATATCCATCGGTGAATTTCATAGTTTGGCCTCCTCAGTAATAGCCACAGAGAAAAACGGCTCCGGTGCGCTCTGCATTTCTGCAATGTAGATTCGTGGTAAAATTTTTCCCGTAGTTACAACTCTCCGGCGTACTCCACATCATACGGAGCGACCTGGGCGATAACATAGTTCCGGCGGGCGCGAACAAGCTGCTGGATATGCCACTGGTCGTGGATGACCCAGGAGGCGAACATATCCCCGGCGCTAATGTCAGAGCCCCAGGGCGCTGGCATACTCGCCTCCCAATTGGGCGTCCCCAGGCTCTCCAGCCACTTCAGCGAATCACGACGCTCCGCAAGGAAGTTCTGCACGGACGTTTCGAGGTCGCGCTCGTTGTAGCGGCGCTCCGTCACCCACTCGAAGGGGCGGATGCCGGACCAGGGATCTTCCGGCTTATGCAAGATAGCGTCCAGGTGGGTGCGGAAATCCTCGCGTTCTTCATCATAGAGGTGGTTAATGATCTCCAGGATCGACCAAGTCTCCGCATCGGGCTTCCACCTGGCCTGTTCGGGCGTCACCAACTCCGTAAGTTGCCGGACGATCTCAGCGTGCTGCGCCATCAGGCTCTTAAGATAAGCAAAGTCCATCGTATCACCTCCAGATTGTCTTTATCCCCACCATGGCTCGCCTTCGACGCGCGCCGCCTTGAGATAATCCTGGTCAAAATCCAGACCAAGGCCTGGCAGCGTGGAAACCTTCATCCGCCCATTTTCGATGACCGGCGCGTTATTCGCGGCTTCCTTTGGGCGGTCGGCGTTGCGGCGACACTCCATCAATGGGCAATTGAAGATCGCCGCCGACCACTGCTGCGACGCCATATCCAGCGCCCAGCCGGTCACATTGTGCAGACAGACGGGGATGCGATACAGCGCCGCGATGTCAGCGATGATTTTGGCCCCGGTGATACCGCCGCAATTGATGAGGTCAGGCTGGAGCGTATCGACGGCTTGATTGAGGATAAAGGGCAGCGCGGCTTCGGGCAGTTCGATGTTCTCGCCCGTCATCAGCGGCAGGCGTGTGGTGCGACGCAGCGCCAGCCACGCTTCTGAATAGACTGGAGCTAGCGGATCTTCGTAGAACAGCGGCTTGATATATTCGACGGCCTCGGCGACCTTGATGGCACTCGGCACGTCCAGTTCGGCGTGGCAATGGACGATGATGTCGATGTCGTCCCCGAAAGCTTCACGGGCAAGCGTGTAAGCCGTGTGGACTTTGCGCGCATCCTGCGGACCTATACTGGTGATGGCTTCCTGCATATGAACGCCCAGCGCGTGGTGAATGTCCACTTTGAAGGCCTTGAAGCCGCGTGGATCGTCCTTTAGCTCCTGCGCCCTGTCGTGCCAGGCAGCCTTGTCGAAAAAGTCGCCGCCAGCACAGTGCGAATAGAGCTGGATTTCGTCGCGAAAATTACCGCCGAGCAGTTTGGAGACCGGTTGCTCCAAAAGCTTGCCCGCCAAATCCCACAGCGCGATATCGATCCCGCTCAACACCTGCACGACTCTGGCCCTTTGGGGATAGGCATAGAACATATTGTGATAATGCACGCTGATCGCCAGCGGATCCTTCCCGATCAGCCCCAGGTGCGGAAGACGCGGTCCTTCCAGCCCGGCAATGGCGGCCCTGGCGAACGGGCCAGAACCGTGGCATGGCCCGTAACCGGCGATGCCGGCATCCGTCTCGATTTTGATCAACGTGCCGATCTTGGTCTGCATTGCGTGAATCTTGGTGATCTTCACCTGGCGGCGGAGCGGCGCTGCCTGTGTTTCATAATGCTCGAGCGCACCGCCAGGCTGATCTGTCGCTGGTGCATTTAAAGAGGAATGTGAATTGTGGTCCATGCTTTCGCTCCTGTGAGAATGACTTTATTTCACAGCTTAAGGCGGATCACAATCCGCCATCCCCGCTGTGCCGGATTGTGATCCGGCGCAAGCATTTTCGTTATTGTTGGTGTCGTGAGATCTTTATTCTCAGTGCGCAATGTACCGTTCTATGCAGGTTCTTCAGGGCTGTAGACGATGTGCGAGTTCCAGGGAATAATCAACGGCTGCGGTCCGCCGGCAGGGAATAGTGCCGCCCATGCCCGCGGATCGTAGGTCCGCTTCGCAAAACATGCATAGTGCGCGGGAACCGCCGTCTTCAACCCAAGTTTCTGCGCCAACCGGACGCTGTCCTCGAAGAACGGAAACTCGCCCTCGGTGGGATGGGTGGTGAGGAAGCCAATGTCCGGCTTCAACGCGGCGATCGGCGCGATCAGATCATCGTGACCGGCAAAGGTGTTGATGGCGTCGCCGGTGACATAGAGCCGTATGCCCTCCATCTCTATAACGTAGCCCAGGTGGGTGACGTCCGGCGGCGCGATGCCCGCTGCCGGATCGCCCTGCGGGGGTTTGGACCAGAACGCCTGGATGACGATTTCTCCGACGACCACTGACTCTCCGGCGTTGATGGTAATCGTGTGATCAGCGTCGACGGGGGTCTCGCGGAGCACCTGAGCGACGCTCTCCGGAGGCCCGATGAGGATGACGTCCGGCCATGCCGCGTGGATGCGCGTCAATGTCTCCGGGTTGGTGTGATCGCTGTGGCGGTGGGTCACCAGCACGTAGTCAACGGGGAATTCCGCCTCAACCACGGGTGGCTGCGGGCGGATGAATTTCTCCGCCGGGCGAGACATCGGAAAGTAAGGATCAATGAGCAGCACCGTCCCCTGCGAATCCTTGAGCGCGTAGGCATTCTGCTCGAACCAATGAATGCCCACCGCACCTTGTGGTACAGTCAATTCAGCAAATGGATGCATGAGTTCCCCTCCAAAATCAGAAATCTAAAATCCGTTACATCCGTTCAATCCATTGAGACCTTTACCACGGCCACTCGTTGCCCTGATAATCGACGAGAACCAGCCGGTCTTCGTCATCGCGTGGGTTCACGAAGAAGGGGATCGCATAGGTGGCAGCTTCTTCTGGCTCGAGATCGGCCTCGTTGTTCTTCTGCCCGCCCATGTACGAGCGCACCCAACCAGGATGGTAGACGCGAAAAGTGTACCCCTCCGGACGCAGGTGGTTGAACAGGTTCTTGATCGCCATATTCAGCGCCGCCTTGGACATACAATACCCGAACCAGGCATCGCGGTAGCTGCGCTCAATACTACCCGCCTCGGAGGAGACAAAGCACATTCGCTTGAACGTCCCACGATCCAGTAGCGGCAAGAACGCCTCCACGACGCGCAGCGGACCCAGGCTGTTGATGTTGAACAGCCGGTGCATTTCGTCGTAGTCCTGCGTCTCGCGGATAGTGCGCCGGTTGGTCGGCGAGCTGACGCCCGCGTTGTTGATCAACATATCGAGGTGCGGGATTTGCGCGGCCACAGCCTGTGCTGCCGCCTGCGCCGACTCCACCGAAGATACATCCAGTTGGACAATGTGCAACGCGCCAGGATATTGCTCCGCCAGGTCGAACAATTCCGGCCACTCGGTCATATACTGTCCGGCGAAGACGCGCCATCCCTGCGCCAAAAGGCCAGACGCGAGTCCAAAGCCCAATCCCCTATCCGCCCCCGTCACAAACGCCGTTCGCCTCGCCGCCGCACACCAGTGCAGCGCGTTGCTTAACAAAGTCTGGAAGGAAGGATGTTGCCACACTTCGACGTTATGACCGGGCGTGAGCATACAGACGCGTCCCGCACCTTCGAAGCGCGTCCAGCCACCGGGTTGGATGCCGTGCTGAGAAGCAGTAGTCATAAAGATGTCAGCATCCGCATCATCCAGGGCCATCATGTAATGTTCGTCCGTCAAGGTAAATGGCGCGCTCCCGACTGTCAGAGGATGGCCCACCTGCGGTTCCACAGTGACGGGGCATTGTGGAGGGTGATTGATGAATACTCCGCCCATCAACTGGCGGAACGCCGGTGTTTGCGCATACCCGGCGGAACCGGAATGGACGACCAACAAGCCATTGCCGCGGCGGACGTGGTTCACGAAAGCCGCCTCAACCTCCTCGGTCATCCAATGGCTCTCGTCGGTCGCCGAGACATTGTTCGATTTGACAAACAATACCACAGGATATGTCGCCATCCGCGCCGCCGACCACTCGGCGGGGTTCTCAATCCAGTCGAAGGTAAAACCCTGTTCGGTCAGCGGGGCCAACCCCTCACGAGCCACCTGCGCCGGATGCCAGCGATCATCGGCCAAAACCAAAACTCGCATCTCCACACCTCCAAAAACAGTTACGGGTTACGGATCGAAAGCCAAAGAATCCGTTCCACCCGCTAAATGCGTTGATAAAGTTTTACGGCTTTCTGGTCAGGGGCGGGTAAAGCCTTCCAACTCGGTTACGCGAACAGTCTGCCCTAGACTTTCTATGCTATCGTAGAGCATCTGTAAAATGTAACGCGCATTGTGCGTGTAAGCGCCTGGGTCTTCATTGACGTAGTGATAGTTGTAGGCGGCTTGCAGTGATCGGGGCGTCCACGCGGTATAGCGATTATTCCGATCCAGTTCATCATCGTCGACGATACCGTTTCCGTTGGTATCGTTGTAGTAGTACGGGAAAGAGCCCGCGTAGACCAGCGGCTGCCCGATGACCTCCGCCGTGTAGGCTTTCAGCGCCACATAGAGCACATCGTGGAACGTTGCGATCTCATCCGCAATGGGCTCGCTCGTGTCACCGTCGCCATCGTGATCCGTCTCGCTTTGCCGGATGTCGTGCAGGTCGGCGCGATCCACCACGTTGAGGTGACAGGGACTGCACGTATCGGGATTGAGCGCCGTACTGTGTGGATCGTGACAGTCGGAGCACGTTTCGTAGTCCTCCACGTGGGCGAAACGCCCAACGTAAGTCTTCCCTGCGTACTGGTACCCACCCTGCGCATCGCCACCGAGGAGCGTCGCCGCACCGACCGCGTAGTGAACGTTGATGAAGCTCAAATCCGCCGAAACTACATCTGGATCAAGGCCGGCAATAGCAGTATCGACCGTTGGCGTCCCGGTACGACCCTGGTGACACTGCATACAATTCGCTGCACGTGAATTTTCGGTCACGTCGACGCCGGAGGGGAACGTCACTTGGGTCAAGGCGTGCGCCTGTAGGTTGTGGCAGGCATTGCACGCCACCACCGATCCAATCCACGGCTCCTTCTCAATCTGTCCGGACAGCGTTCCGTCGGCCCCCAAAAAATCGAGATAACCGTACAGGCTATGGCACTTCGCGCAGTTTGCAGGCACTACAGGCGGCTCATCTTCATCCCAATTGGTAAACGATCGCGAGACAATATCTGCATGACCAGCGCGCGCCCACTTGGCGCTCACGCTCTCAACCGATTCAGGGGCTACAAAGAAACGATAACCCCAAATAAACACCCCTGCCAGGGCAATCAGAACCAAACCGAGAGCCAAAATTGCGGACCACTTCATTGCCATTCCTCCTTAGCGCTCACGATATGCTACTTGCCAAGTTTGATTAAGTGAGTATAAACTGACCTAAACAAAAAATCAAATACTACTCCCGAAAGGAACCTGCGATGCAATGGAAGACTAAGAAGATTTTCTGGACTGCCATCTATTTCATCCTGATCTTCGCGCCGCTATTGATTCTCTTACTCGCGCCCCGGCCAACAGGTCGGACTTTTTGGCGCGAACTCTCCGTGGCGCTCGGTTTTGCAGGACTCGCGTTGATGGGATTGCAATTCATCCCCACCGCCCGGTTGCCTTTTCTGAGCGAAGTTTTTCCGCTGGACACAATCTATACCTTTCACCACCGGCTTTCCGTCATCGCTGTCTTGCTGACGCTGGCGCATCCGTTGATTCTCTTCATCCAGAATCCCCACACGCTCAAGCTGCTCAACGTCTTCACGGCACCATGGCGCGCGCGGGCTGCGGTTGCGGCAACGGTCGCGATGATCCTGCTGGTGCTCACCTCAGTTAAACGGCTCGCGCTTAAGCTATCCTATGAAGCCTGGCATGTGCTCCATGACGTGCTCTCCGTCGCCGTCGTCGGTTGTGCACTCTTCCACATCTTCAAAGTGAATTATTACACCTCGATCCCCCTTCAACGTTGGTTGTGGGTGGTGATGGGCATTATCTGGGGTATGATGATGGTTTACATCCGCGTCATCAAGCCATTACAACTACTGCGCCACCCTTACGAGATCGTCGAAGTGATCCCCGAACGCGGTAATGTATGGTCACTGAACCTAAAACCGGTAGGTCACGCGGGGCATTCGTTCCGCGCCGGGCAGGTGGCCTGGCTAAGCATCGACCATTCCCCTTTTCTCATTGAAGAACATCCCTTCTCCTATGCTTCTAGCGATGTGCATCCGGAAACCATCAGCTTTGCCATCAAGGAATTAGGCGACTTCACATCAAACATCGGCGACCTGCAACCTGGAACCAAAGTCTACATTGATGGCCCGTATGGCACTTTCGATCTCGATCACCATCCTGACCGCAACTACGTCTTCATCGCCGGGGGCATCGGTTCCGCACCGGTGATGAGTATGTTGCGCACGTTGGCCGATCGCAACGATGAACGGCATCTGCAATTCTTCTACGGTAACCCCAGCTATGATACCATCATCTTTCGTGAAGAATTGGAGAGCCTGCAACAGCGCCTCAACCTGGACGTCATCGACGTGCTGGAAAACCCACCGGAAGGTTGGGAAGGAGAAAGCGGCTTTATCACCAAAGCCGTGCTGGAGCGCCACCTCATTTCCGAGTTCCAACACTGCACCTACTTCATCTGCGGCCCGTTGCTGATGATTGAAAGTGTGGAGCACGCTCTGATGCAGTTATCCGTCTCCCGCAAAACCATGCACGAGATGGACCGCGAGCAGGAGTTTGAGATGCCGCATAAATACATCTATTCCGAAAACTACAAGATGGCCTGAAGGAGGCTACAATGCAACGCATTTATGCACGACGTTTGCTACTGGCAACCCTCATCCTCACCCTGGTGCTGATCATGCTCTTCGCCGTTCTTCAGGGTGGGCTGCCGTTCTAATCCAAAAGAGGTATTCGTTACGCGCAAAAATATGATAAAATACTCTATGTTTGTGAATGTCTGTCACATGAATGGTTAGGCAAGGCGGGGTGTGATTCGACATCATCTATAACCTATGTTAGTAGGAGGCAAATCTTATCGAGACAAATCACAACCATATCGAACACTCACTCTGATCGTTAGCGGGTGCCGCCAATTTCACCCCAAGCTGCGCTATGGCATTTCCGGAGCCAGCTCTGATTGTATCCCCACTGTTTTTTCCAAATGTAAAGGAGAGCTATAACCATGTTCAACAAAGTGCGGTTTTTCGCGTTTGCGTTTGTCGTGGTGGCCTTGTTGACCTCCATGACCCCAGCAAGCCAGGCAGTTGCCACCCCCTCCACCGACCCCAAAGACCAACAACGGGTCATCGTGTATTTCAACCCTGGGAGCAAAGGTGCAGTTATGCGAGCATTGCGCCTCGCTAAAGGACAGGTCCATTACGAATTCGACGACCTGGGCGCGATTGCGGTGACGTTGCCTACTCAGGCACTGCAAGGCATCGGGCACAATCCCAATGTGACAGGCATTGAGGTCGACGTGCTACGCCATCCGATGGGCGAAACTGTGCCCTACGGCATTGACTTGGTCCAGGCACGTGACGTGTGGGACGAGGATCGCGACGGCGTTATCGATCCCGGCGCACCAACGGGCGAGGGGATCACCATCTGCGTCATTGACTCCGGTTTGAACCCAGCCCACGAGGATTTCGCAGGCGCGAACATTGCCGGTGGAGCGCCCGAAGGCTGGGATTACGACACATGCGGCCATGGCACACACGTCGCCGGTACCATCGCGGCACAGAAAAACGATGTCGGTGTCGTTGGCGTCAGCCCTGGTAACGTGACGTTCTTCTTCGTCCAGGTCTTCACTGGCGCGGCCTGTGACTGGACATACAGCTCCAACCTGGTCAGTGCAGCCGATATCTGCGCGGAGAATGGCGCGGATATCATCAGTATGAGCCTGGGTGGCACAAAGTCGATGAGAGTTGAACAACGCGCCTTCGACCGCTATTACGGGCAAGGCATCCTCTCGATTGCCGCAGCAGGTAACGACGGCAACACAGCATATAGCTATCCCGCGTCCTACGATTCGGTCGTTTCTGTCGGTGGAGTCGATGAATATTCCGCTGTCTACGAATACTCACAGCAGAACGACCAGGTAGAATTAGCCGCGCCCGGCGTCGATGTGCTGAGCACAGTGCCCTGGATCGCGACGGATGAGTTGACAGTGGACGGTGTTACGTACAACGGAAACCACATCGAATTCGCACCGACGGGCACAGCCAGTGGCGCTTTGGTGGACGGTGGATTGTGTGACAGCACTGGTTCCTGGAGCGGAGCCGTCGTCCTCTGCAAGCGCGGTGACATTAGCTTCTACGACAAGGTGATGAACGTCCAGAACAGCGGCGGCGCGGCAGCCGTGATCTACAACAATGAACCGGGGAACTTCCTCGGAACACTCGGTGATGAAGCCAGCGCATCCGACATCATTGCCATCAGCCTGAGCCAGGGAGACGGGCAGTACCTCGTGGCGAACAAACTGGGCAGCACCGGTGACATTTTCAGCGAGCTCAGTCTGCCCGATAGCGGCTACGAAGCGTGGAGCGGCACATCGATGGCAACTCCGCACGTTTCCGGTGCGGCAGCATTGATCTGGAGCGCGTATCCCAATAAAACAAATGCCGAAATCCGCGAAGCCCTGACCGCGACAGCGTTTGATCTTGGTGACCCGGGAAGAGACAACGTGTTCGGCTACGGTCTTGTCCAGGCTAAGGGTGCTCTGAATTACCTCGGCGGTGGCAGCAGCAATATGCCGCCAGTTGTCAGCATCAACAGCCCGGCCGACGGCGCTTCGTTCGATTCAAATACATCGATCGCCTTTGCCGGTTCGGCTTCTGATGCCGAAGACGGCGACCTAACCGGTGAACTGGTGTGGACCTCCGACCAGGACGGGCAAATTGGCACAGGCGGTTCTTTTAACGCTGTGCTTAGCGATGGCACACACACCATCACCGCTTCCGTAACCGATTCTGGCGGCAGCACCACCAGCAGCAGCATTACGATCAGCGTTGGCGGTGGTGGCGGCGATACAACACCGCCGGTTATCAGCAACGTGACATCGTCAAAGATCGGTGGCAGCGGCAAATTCAGAGTTACGTGGACCACCGATGAACCAGCAACAAGCCAAGTCACCGTCGATGGGTTGGGCATATTTACCAACGATGATCTTGTCACCAGCCACAGCATCACGATTTCAGGGGAGAGGCGGGAGACCTACGAATACTCCGTCACCTCGGTCAATGCCGCCGGCAACATTGCAACGGAAGAAGGTTTCATCCACAACAACTAACCTACGTTTGCCCACAAAACTGGGGGATGCGACATTGCATCCCCCAGTTTTTTCATTAATCCTACCAATCCAACACCGACCCGTCGTCGGGATCGTAGCGCTCCGGGTTGCGCCAGTCGTGGTCGATCTTGTCCTCGAGCGCATCCATATCCAGCTCGATACCCAGACCTGGCTCGGTGAGAAGTTCGACAAAGCCATCCTTCGCCACAAACGGCTGCTTCAGATAGCCCTCACCAAGCGTCGTGTGCTCCTGCGCGATAAAGTTGGGGATCGAAGCGTCCAACTGAATACACGCCGCCAGCGAAACCGGCCCAAGCGGGTTGTGCGGCGCGATCCCGGCGTAGTAGGCCTCACCCATCCCGGCGATGATGCGCGCTTCGTTGATGCCACCCGCGTGGCACAAATCCGGCTGCAACACGGCGGCCGCCTGCTTCTCCAGGACTTCACGGAAACCCCACTTGGTGAAGACGCGCTCGCCCGTAGCGATGGGTAGATGCGTCGCGCGCGCGATCTCGGCCATCACGTCGAGGTTCTGCGCCTGGCACGGCTCCTCGATGAACATTGGTTGGTACGGTTCCAACGCCTTGATCAACAACTTGGCCGTCTGCGGGCTGATCGCGCCGTGGAAGTCAATGGCGATGTCAGCATGCGGGCCACCAGCCTCACGCAGCGCGGCAAAGTGTGTCTCCGCCGCCTCGACGAAAGCCAGGCTCTCGATGATGCGCGCCGGACGCCCGCCATACACTCCCGTCTTGAACGCCGTAAAGCCCTGCGCCATCCACGATTTGATCGCTTCGGGATCGTTGGCGTGCTTGTACATGCGAATGCGGTCGCGGGTAGGGCCGCCGAAGAGCTTGTAGACCGGCACGCCGAGCGCCTTCCCGGCGAGATCCCAGAGCGCCTGCTCCACCCCGCTCAGCGCACTCGTGAGCAACGGCCCACCGCGATAGAAGGCATGGCGGTACATCGCCTGCCAATGGTGGACAACACGCGTGGGATCTTGGCCGATCAAGTAACTAGCGAGTTCATCCACCGCCCGCGCGCATGTTAACGCGCGCCCTTCGAGGATCGGTTCGCCCAATCCTACCAATCCTTCGTCAGTATGAATTTGCAGGAAGAGCCAGCGTGGCTTGACCAAAAATGTCTCTAACTTCGTGATCTTCATTCAAACCTCCATTGAAAATCCTAAAATCTGCAAATCAGTAAATCCCAAAATCCGTTGACAAAAGTTTCGGTATCGGCAATGCGCACCTATCGGCAAACTCAAGCGAGAACCGGATTCTCCGGCTCGAAGCCGATCAAATCTCGCGCGCGGGCGTAGCTGACCAGGGCTTCGGAGCCAAAAACCGGATGTTTCCACGTTGTCACCTCGGGAAAGAAAAGCTCCACCAACTGCTGTGAAGGGACACCCAAAGTATTGTGGCTGTCGTTGACAAAGATCGGATGGCTGCCTTCGTATTCCGCCGTCAGGCCTTTCTCGATAGCCTGCGCAACATCTTCGACGTGGATTATGGTCCAGAAATCGGTACGGCCCCAGATGATAAGCTCCTCTGGCAGGCGTGGACCTTCCACACGATCCCGCATCCACCATCGCTCTGCGCCGGGCCGCCACTCGTGATGCCGTTCGGCGCGCCGGGCCTCTGCCCGGTCAACAATGGCGCGTATACGTGCGGCGCGTTTCTCCGACGGCAAAGCGAGTACCGCATCAAAGGCCGCACGTGTACCTTGCGCAAAGAATCTCATCCAGTTTCCCCAGCGCAGCGTTGGGTTCATCACGCCGGGGAAACGCAGGCACACCCCGGAAATGCCCTCTCGGCGCCAGAAGTAGGCCGCAGTCTCCTCAAGCATCCGTTTGGAAAACGAGTAAATGTCCGTCGTAAAGTCGGGATGATCCTCATCAATGGGGAAAAACTGGATGCCGAACCCCTTGATGCCATAGTTGTAGCCAAGCGCGTTGATCGAGCTAGCGCTGACCACGCGCTTGATGCCCGCGTCCGCCGCAGCCTGGTACACGTTGAACGTGCCACTACAGTTGACACGAAAAATCTCGTGTGACGGCGCAGGATGCGGGCTGGCATACGCCGCCAGATGGACGACGGCGTCCATATCCTCGAACAGCGGGGCCAATGCCGCAAAGTCCGTTGTGTCCACCTGATGGTACTCGGCACCTTTGACGGTTTCCCAAAGCTGCTCTTCGATCTCCTCCGGCGCGCTCCGATCCAGAATACGCACCTCGTGCCCGTGGCGCAGCAGGCGCGCGACAGCTATGCGCCCGACATTGCCAATGCCTCCCGTAACGACGATTCTCATCAAACACTTCCCCCAAGCACATAGATTCTGAAACTATGGCAACATTTTAAGAAAGGCTTTACTCCCCTTTAACTCATGCCAAAAGGTAAGAACATTGTATGATGCGCGATAAAAAAGTCAACGCGCCTGGGCGCGCATGCGCGCCCAGGCGTAGCCATTTGCCAAACCTGTGCTTTGAGGTACAGTTCTCGCATCTATTAGCAAAGAGGAGATGAAAATGTCAACAGGTTCATTCTTTATGCTCTTTTTCGCGTTTATCGCCGTTATGACAGTGGGAATGTATGGATTCAGCAAGCTAGCCTCGAAGATGGTTACACGTGCCATACATGAACGTCTACAGGCGCTTGAGGCAATCGTCAAAGGCGAAATTCCCGATGCCTGGCTGAAACCGTTTCAACGGCGCGCCGCTGCGCTGCACCGCAACGCCGCAAGCGAAGCTCAGTCCTCACGGCTCGGGGCGCGTATTCAGAAACGTTGCCTGCGCAACCTTGATGAAATGACGCGCTACGTCACAAACGTTAATATAGCCGATACTGAAACGACGCACAAGACCATCATCGCCGACCTTAAGGCACAACAACAGACCTGGCTCGCCAAAGAATGGCGCGAGTGGATCGCTCACGTAGAAGCCCTCGACACGCTGCGTGCAACCGAGGAGGAGCAAAATGACTTTTCATCAGTAGATTGAGCAAATGGAGCAGATTTTCTGTATGGAACGCGGGCATCCTGCCCGCAACTTGGCGGACGAGACGTCCGCGTTCCGTCGATATTTTCCAAGGAGTTCACGATGATTACAGGGTTAGCACACGCATGTTTTACCGTATCGGATCTGGAGCAATCACTGCACTTCTACCGGGATGGTCTAGGACTGAAGGAAGCCTTTGACTTTCGGGATGATGAAGGACGGCGTTTCGGCGTCTATCTCTTCCTCGGCGGGCGGAACTTTATCGAGCTGTTCGAAGGCCAACTCGACACGCCTGCCGAGAAGCAGTCATTCAGACACATCTGCCTGGAAGTCGATGACATCGAAGCCACTGTGGCAACGTTGCAGGCGCGCGGCATCGAGGTCAGCCCGATCAAGATGGGGAAAGATCACAGCTTCCAGGCGTGGATCACCGATCCCGACGGCAACCGCATCGAACTGCACCACTACACACCCGAAAGCTGGCAAGCGCCCAGCCTGGCGTAAGAAACCTAACCGACGGTCTGAACTTCTACCACGAAGATACAAAGACACGAAGTTCTATGAATTTTACTTTGTGTCTTTGTGTCTTGGTGTTTTATTTCGTGTGAGGAGACATAATGGAAAACGCAGATCGCATACAACCGTATTCACAAAATCCGTTCTACTGGCAATATAAAGGCAAGCCGGTCCTGTTCCTCGGCGGCAGCGTGGAGGACAACCTCTTCCAGATTCCCGATCTGGAAGCGCACCTGGACTTGCTCAAATCTTGCGGCGGGAACTACGTCCGCTGCACGATGTCGAGCCGCGACCCCGGCGACGTGTGGCCCTTCGAGCGCGACCCGGCGACCGGCCTGTACGATCTCGACCGGCCCGGTAAAGCGTATTGGCAGCGCTTCACCCGCTTCCTGGAACTCGCCGCCGAACGCGATATCATCGCGCAGTTCGAGCTATGGGACCGCTTCGACTTCGCGCGCGAGCCGTGGCAGGACAATCCCTACAATCCCAAGAACAACGTCAACTACATCGCCGCCGAATCGGGATTGAAAGAAGTCATCACCACCCACCCCGGCCAGCGCGAAAGTGCCTTCTTCCGCACTGTGCCTGCGCTCGAAAACAACAAGCTCGTTCTGTCCTACCAAATTCAGCAGGTCGAGAAGATGCTGTCGATCTCGCTGAACTACGGCAATACCCTCTACTGCATGGACAACGAAACCAACGAAAGCCCCGAATGGGGGAAGTATTGGGCCTTGTTCATCCAGGCGAAAGCCGCCCAGGCGGGCGTGGCGGTGCAGTGCACGGAGATGTGGGACGCGCACAATCTGCTCGATGGGGAGCACGCCGCAACCTTCGATCACCCGGAGCTATACAGCTTTGTGGACATCTCGCAGAACAACCACAGCCCGGCGGACAAGCACTGGAGCAACCCACAGGAGATTCGCCGCCGCCTCATCGCTTCTGGGAAGGTCCGACCGATGAACAGCGTAAAAATCTACGGGGCGAATTCCGGGCGCTACGGCTCCACCCGCGATGCGCAGGAGCGGTTCTGGCGCAACATCTTCGGCGGGCTGGCCTCGTCGCGCTTCCACCGGCCTACCTCGGGTCTGGGATTGAGCGTCATCGCCCAGGCGCACATCCGCTCGATGCGGATGTTCACGGATGCGCTGGACATCTTCACCTGCGAGCCGCACAACGACCTGCTGCAGAACCGCAGTTGGAACGAAGCCTACTGCACCGCCAATCCCGGCGTGGAATATGGTGTCTTCTTTCCAGACGGCGGCAACGTAAAGGTGGACGTCAGCGCGGCAGGCGACAAAGCACTCACATTGCGCTGGCTCGACATCCGCCAGAGCCGCTGGTCCAGCGTGAAGGCAGTCTCCGCAGACGCACAAGGGCTGCTGCATCTGGTCACGCCGACGGAGGAAGGATACTGGGCGGCGTTGGTGCATTGAATATCTGAGAGAGTTGACTCTGTGTGTATGGTGTGTATAATAGAATCATGAACAGTCGTGAAATCATCGCCAGACTTAGAGAAGATGGTTGGGTGCTTGTTCACATTCGAGGCAGTCATCATCAATACAAACATCCAGACAAGCCAGGGCGGGTGACTGTTCCGCATCCTAAAAGGGATTTACCTATCGGAACGGTGAGAGGCATTTATAGGCAAGCGGGTTGGTCCTGGAAAGAGAAAAGGTGAAAGTTATGCGTTATCCTATCGTTGTACACAAAGACCCTGAAAGCGATTATGGCGTGACCGTGCCCGATCTTCCCGGCTGCTTCAGCGCGGGAGAGACACTCGACGAAGCGCTGGAACAAGCTCTCGAAGCGATTGAATGTCACCTGGAAGGTCTGTTATTAGATGAGGAGCCTGTCCCTGCGCCGCAAACCGTTGAGCATCATCAAAGCAATCCCGACTATGCGGATGGGATTTGGGCCTTTGTGACGGTAGACATCACAAAACTGTCTGGGAAAACGAGGCGTGTGAACATTACTTTACCAGAGCGTATCTTGAGCTTGTTGGACAAATACGCCAGTACGTATGGAGAAACACGTTCGGGGTTTATCGCTGAGGCGGCGATTGCGTATATTGCTGCGCGTGAAAATGCCAGCAGCTAACATCTCACCGTTTTGGTACATTCATTCGGGCCAGCCATCCACCGCCAGTTCAGTCAATGCCTGTAATGCAACATCCTCATCATACAATTCAGCGTACAATATCGCCGATTCTGTGAGATGTTGGGGTTCCAACTCCTGGCGCGGACCCATCAGTGCTGTGAAACACAGTAAGCGCCTACAATAACACTTGCTCAAAGAAATCATAAGATTCGCACTATCGCTGCTACCGCGTTTCGTGAAGAAGCGCGTTGATCTCATCAAGAGACATCGGCTCCTCCTCCGGCGCTTGCGCGACCCGTTCCAGAATGGCGGACGGGGCAGTGGCCTTCCAACCGATCAAATCATCCAACGCAAGATCAAGCCCACGCGCAATCGCGCCCAAAACACCCGGACTGCCCGTCCGCTTGCCCGATTCAAGCTGCGAGAGATACGGCACGCTGATCTCGGCGACCTTCGCCAGGTGCGCCTGCGTCATCCCGCGATATTCCCGCCACACGCGAATAGGATTTCCGCCATCCACGAGCGCGTTGACGACCTCACCGGGGATCAGCTCTTCGCCGTCCGCAATGGCTTGCATGGCGGCGTCGTAGTCCCGGATGTCCTGCAACATCTCGGCATCTTCCGACCACTGAGGATCAGTCTTGTCACACATTTCACTCCAACTGCAACACGCGTTTCAAAGCAACGTCAATCCTATCCATATCCTCTGCCTGCAAGCGCCCACGGACTTGCACTAACCGGTACCGGTAATCAATCGGGCGCGTTTGCAGGCAATCGGCCACCGATTTCTTCGTCAAGCCATTGCCCGGCATCGGAATCAAGGTCACGTTCGTCACGATACGGCCTTTTTTCTCGCTCCATTCCGTGATCAGCACAACCTGAATGACTGGGACGCGCTCGTTATAAACGTCGTTCGTCACTATCACGCACGGACGCACTTTGCCGGTTTCCGAACCCTGCGTCGGTTCCAGATTGACATCGATCACCATGCCCCGTTTTAGTACACTCATTCGGGCCATCCATCCACTGCCGATTCGGTCAATTCCTGTAACTCGGAATCCTCCTCATAAAGTTCAGCGTACAAGGCAGCCGATTCCTTCAAACGTTGCGATTCCAGTTCCCGGCGAAAATACTGTAAAGCAGTTCGAACCATATCGCTTCTGTCCTTGAAACCATACGTCTTATACTTACCGACAAATTCGGCCAGCGGTTCGTTGAGACTTACTTTGGTCTGATACACAGCAATCACCTCCACCAAGGTCTAAATACAAGGCCCTTTTCTAGCCCCTGTTATAAGTCCATAGATAGGGACTGTCAACCTGTTTTGGCAGTCGGATACATTTCAGAATGGGGCGACTCCTGTGGTGACGCGGCCTGCGGTGAACTCAGGCGAACCGTCAGAGAGCGGCCACAGTAGGGGATGCCCCCGGCAAGTGAAATGCACCTTAGCAGACCGCAGGGCTTTATCATTCTCTAATTTTGCTTCGAGCGGATCGTCAGATCCGCGTTTTATGGCTTGAAACGGGGAACTGGCGTTCCCCTCGGAGCGAGAGTGACAAAACTCTGAGCAGTCCGTGCTGCGCTTATGACAAAACAAAACCCCTGATCGCAACTCAAATCAGGGGTTTCACAGTTTACGAACTGATGTCGATTCACTTCACGCCATCACCGGCGCCAGCACCCGCCGCAAGAACTGCCCCGTGTAGCTCTCCTCCACCTGCGCGACGGCTTCCGGGGGCCCTTCCGCGATGATGTAACCGCCCGCGTCCCCACCCTCCGGGCCGAGGTCGATGAGCCAGTCGGCGGTCTTGACCACGTCCAGGTTGTGCTCTATCACGATGACGGTGTTGCCCGCGTCGGTGAGCCGGTGCAGCACGTCCAGCAGCTTCTGGATGTCGGCGAAGTGCAGGCCCGTCGTCGGCTCGTCGAGGATGTAGACGGTGCGC
>JAFGSL010000241.1 GCA_016934645.1 Anaerolineae bacterium | reverse complement strand
TCTACTCACGCTAAAGCAGACAGGAGGCAACGTGTTAGCAGCACCAGTTCTGCCGAAGGTCGAAGTGGAGGTTAATACTCAACAGTACGGCCGTTATGTGGTTGGCCCGCTGGAGAGTGGCTATGGGGTGACGTTGGGAAATTCCTTGCGACGTGTGTTGTTGTCGTCGCTGGAAGGCGCCGCGATCACTGCTGTACGGATCACCGATGTCTCGCACGAGTTCTCCGCGATTCCGGGGGTGCGGGAGGATGTGATTCAAGTCATGCTCAGATTGAAGCAGATACGTCTTTCTCTGGAGGGCGAAGGCCCGCAGTATATGACACTGCGGATCGAAGGACCAGGTGTGGTGACGGCCGGGGACATCATTGCTCCGCCGGAAATCGAGATCCTGAACCCTGATCTCTACCTGTTTACTGTGGACAACGACGAAGCGCATTTGGATTTTGAATTCACAGTCGAGGACGGGCGGGGCTACTTGCCTTCTGAAGGACGTGGACGGATGCCGATCGGGGTGTTGCCGGTCGATGCGATCTTCAGCCCGGTCCGGCGCGTGAACTTCCGCGTGGATCAGGCGCGTGTTGGGCAATTGACCAACTACGACCGTCTGATCGTGGACATCTGGACGGATGGCCGCATCGCGCCTTTGGAAGCACTCAAAGAGTCGGCGCGTATTCTGGTAATGCATTTGCGTTTGGTCGCTGGCGCCGAAGTCGAAGAGGAAGTCGAGTCGGTTTCGGAGACTGAAAAAGAAGCCATCCCATACCAGGCATATGCGGTCCCGATCGAAGACCTGGGGTTGGGCGTGCGTGTCTATAACGCCCTCAAGCGTACCGGGATTTCCAACGTCGGTGAGGTGTTGGAAATGATCAGTCGGGGACGGGACGCGATGTTGTCTATCCGCAACTTTGGTGAAAAGTCGCTGGATGAGTTGGTTCTACAACTACAAATCAAGGGGTTCTGGACGGACACGGCTGAAGATGAAGAAGCCGTGGAGAGCGTCTGAACGTATAGTCAGGAGGTTGAGGTATGCGACATCGTGTCGCGGGTAAGAAATTAAGTCGCTCGATGGGCCATCGGACTGCCCTACGACGCAGCCTGGTGACGGAATTGTTCCGGCACGACGCCATACGCACGACGCGGGCGAAGGCAGAAGCGATTCGCGGGCAGGCTGAGAAGCTGATAACGTTGGCAAAGCGGGGCCTGGATGCCGGAGAGACAGATCCCGCCAAAGAAGTCCATGCGCGCCGTTTGGCGGCTGCGCGGCTTGATGATCCTGCCATAGTGCAGAAATTATTCGATGAAATTGCGCCCCAGTTCCAGGATCGTCCTGGTGGTTATACGCAGATGTTCAAGCTGGGTTTGCGCAAGGGCGATGCCGCCCAAATGGTCCTTTTAAAACTGGTCGAAGATTAACCTGGTTGTGGCGCCGTCTGGATACGGTGTCAAAGGTGGTGTGGGGTGCGCGTCAAAGCCGTCGTAGCCTACGATGGCACGGGATACGGAGGATTTCAGCGGCAAAAGAATGCCCTCAGTATCCAGGAAGAGCTCGAACGAGCGCTGGAGAAGCTGATGCAAACGCCCTGTCCAGTTTTTGCAGCTGGACGCACCGATGCCGGGGTGCATGCCGAAGGTCAAGTTATTGCCTTCGACACGGCTTGGCGGCACACACTATCTGATCTGCAACGGGCGATGAACGCTGTGCTGCCCTCACAGATTGCGGTTACGCAGATGGAGGGCGCAACGCCGACTTTTCATCCCCGGTACGACGCACTACGGCGCGCTTACCGATACACAATCTATCGCGGGGCGGTGCGCAGTCCGTTTGCGGAGCGCTATAGCTTGCACGTTGACCGTACATTAAACCTGGAGGCTATGCAGTCTGCGGCTTCAATGCTGGTAGGAAAGCACGACTTCGCTGCGTTCGGTTCTCCGCCGGTAGGGAAGAACTCAGTGCGCGAAGTCTATTGTGCAGCGTGGATGCAACAGGAAGCCTGGTTGTATTTCGACATCGAAGCCAATGCCTTCCTATATCGGATGGTGCGTATGTTAGTCGGATCTTTACTTCGTGTGGGATATGATGTGTTATCCCCGGAGGCGTTTGGCGAAATCTTGCGAGGATGCCAGCGACGCAAGGCTGGTCCGGCTATAGCTCCACAAGGGCTATGCCTTAAGCGTGTCCTTTATGCAGGGGAGACTACTGATCCAGTCATGTTTTGCTAAACGCTTATACGCCTGTTAGATACTGGAATAGCTTTAGTTTTTTATGACCGGATCAGTGATTGATAAGAAACTTTAAGTTTCGGTTTATTTGGTTTAGAGGTGAGAAAAAGTGAAACAAGCGAGAATTCATAAAACCTTTGTCGCCAAACCGGCTGACATCGAGCGGGAATGGTACGTTGTTGACGCAACCGATTTGATCTTGGGGCGGCTGGCTACGCAAATCGCGAGTGTGCTGCGCGGAAAGCATAGGCCAGAATATACGCCGTATGAGGACGTGGGCGATTTCGTTGTCGTGGTTAATGCTGAAAAGGTACAGGTGACAGGCAGGAAACTGGACCAAAAGCAGTATTATCATCATACTGGTTATCCCGGCGGCATCAAGTCAATTACCTTGCGCAAACAACTGCAGAAGCATCCTGAGCGGGTCATCGAACACGCGGTGAAGGGTATGCTGCCGCACGGTCCGTTGGGCCGTCGTCAATTCAAGAAGCTCAAGGTCTACGCTGGCCCTGAACATCCACATCAGGCCCAGTCGCCTAAGCCATTGCCAATCGCTGAGTTGGCGTCATAAGGAGTGTCGATTTATGTATTATGAAGGAATAGGACGTAGAAAGTCGGCGACGGCGCGCGTGCGCCTGCATGCGGGGGGCAGTGGGCAGTTTGTGGTGAACGGACGGCCCTATCAAGAGTATTTCTGTCGTGATGTTGACTGGAATAACATGGTGATACCCTTAAAACTCACCAGCACTGAAGCTCAATTCGATGTCACTGTTTTGGTGCAAGGTGGGGGCATCACCGGGCAGTCCGAGGCGGTGCGTATGGGAATTTCGCGCGCGCTCCTCAAAATTGATCCCGAATTCCGTCCCTTGTTGCGCAAAGCTGGCATTTTGACCCGCGACGCGCGTGAGAAGGAGCGCAAAAAGCCAGGTCTCAAGCGGGCACGCAAGGCGCCACAATATACGAAGCGTTAGTCTCGCACAGTCTGTGTGCTGGTGTGGTTTAAACGTGGGCAGGTAGGCAATCTCTAGATTGCCTACCTGTTTGTTGTATAGCGTGTATCTTTTGCGATATGGAGTGAGGAAAGTATGTCCCACATCACGATTGTTGGTTTAGGTCCCGGCGCTTTTGATCAGCTGACCCAGGAGGCGATTACCACATTATCTCAAGCCTCTGAGGTATGGCTGCGCACCGCACGCCATCCAGTCGTTCCTCATCTCCCTGCTGGACCGGAGATCCACTCATTTGATGCTCTTTACGAAGAATCCGAGACATTTGAGGAGGTCTACGCAACAATCGCGCGCCAGGTACTGGCGTTAGGTGCACGTACGGAAGGCGTCGTGTACGCGGTCCCCGGACACCCTCTTGTGGGAGAGTCGACGGTTACGCAGATCCTCAAGGCCGCACGTGAAGACGGGATTTCTACGCGCATTGTCCCTGGACTGAGTTTCATCGAACCTGCGCTGACGGCCTTGGCCTTGGATGCGCTTGATGGGCTGCAAATTGTGGATGCGCTCGACGTGATTGGAACGTATTATCCTATCTTGAATCCCGATGTGCCGGTGTTGATCGCGCAGGTGTATAGCCGGGCCGTAGCCTCGGACTTGAAGCTTGTGTTGATGAACCTGTATCCCGATGAACATCAGGTAGCCCTGGTCGATGCTGTAGGTACAGCAGCGGAGACGGTGATCTGGTGCCCGCTCTATGAGATTGATCACCGCGACCACACGTCGCTGACCTCTCTCTATGTGACGTCGTTGCCTTATGTAGGCAGTTTTGAGCATTTGCTGGAGACCGTGGCGCATCTGCGCAGCCCAGAAGGTTGTCCTTGGGATCGTGAACAAACGCACGCCAGCCTGCGCGAAACCATGCTGGAGGAGACCTACGAAGTCTTGGAGGCCTTGGACTGGGAGGACGATGACGCGCTTTGCGAGGAATTGGGTGATCTACTGCTACAGGTAGTGATGCACGCACAGATTGCTGGGGAAGAGGGTGTGTTCCAGATGGCGGATGTCGTGGCTGGTATCGATGCGAAGCTCAAGCGCCGTCACCCTCATGTATGGGGTGAGGTGCAGGTTTCCGGTGCCCATGAAGTCATCGTTAATTGGGAGACGATCAAGCGTGAGGAGCGCAAGAATAAAGGGAACGCTCGTGCGGAAACTCCCCGCTTCTTGCTGGACGGTGTTCCCAAGACGTTGCCCGCACTGGCGCAGGCCCGTGCCTACAGCAGCCGCGCAGCGCGGGTAGGTTTAGATAAGGTTGAAATCGCTGCTGATGCTGCGCATATCCAGCAGGTTATGGAGACTTTTCTCCAGACGTATTCGGTCGAAGACCAAGGGGCAGCACTCGGCGAAGTGCTGTTTGCAATTGCCCAATGTGCTGGTCGTCTGGAGCTTGATCCCGAAGCTGTATTACGGGAAGCCAATCTGCGGTTTGCCCGGCGTATGCGCTATGTGGAACAGATAGCCCGCGAACAAGGCGTTGCGCTGGCGTCGATGGATGCAGCAGAGAGTCTCCGTCTCTGGCGTGAGAGTGCGAATGAGTCAGGATGCTAGTGTTCTGATGCCCTCGGCGTGGAATTACTCAACACATCAAACTCCCGGCCTAAACCGGGAGTTTTTTGAGAAGCAGACTGGATGGCTTTTGCTAGAGATAAGGTTGTAGCTCTTGGATAAGTGTGGCTTTAGCGCGATTGCCGACCAACCGTGCAACCTCCTGCCCATTTTTGAACATGATCATCGTGGGGATGTTCATAACGCCGTGCTTGGTCGCCAGCGCGGATTCCTCCTGTACATTGACTTTGACGATTTTCAATTGCCCGTCAAGGTCAACGGCGACTTCTTCCAGGGTCGGGCCTAACTTCCGGCAGGGAGGGCACCACTCCGCCCAAAAATCCACCAGGACCGGCAGTGTCGCTTGGTTGACTTCGGCGTCGAAACTCTGTTCGCCTATATGTGTTACATTTCCCATTCCATTCACCTCCGTTCGGTATTCTCAGATTTTTGCGCCAGAATGCTGATGGAGCAGTGTGTGATCTCGCTACATTGCGGGCATTTTCTTGAATTACCGACCTGAACACAAAAACCAAAGCTATTCCGGCATTTTATGGATGTAGAAAGTTTGGCAAAATACATCCGGGTCAGTAATTATGATTATCGCATGGCTGAAAGCATTGTCAAGACAGATTTTACCCCCGTGTTGCATCGAATACGTCAGAGAATCGTCAGATTCGAGAGGTTGCCATTTATTTTTTCTTGTGTTATAATATGCCTGTTGGCGGTTTGAGATCGTCACAAGGCTTGTGCTTATGAAAAATACACAAGAGAGTAGTTTACAAGAGATAGACAGTTCAAGCCCACAAAGGAGTATCTCCAATCTTGTTGGGCGAATTCTAGGCAGTGTTACAGCGATAGTTTGGCGATGGGGTAATGATCGCCGAGTTGTCGCTGCTTTTGTTGGTCGTTATAGCGCCCATCTATCTATTCTGGTGTTGGCGCTGCTGATTGGTGTGGCGGGACGGATTGCGCTGGCGCCGATCAGTGTGGCTGTAACACCTGAGCCTGGCGTTATGTCTTTGCCGGTTGCTGCCGAACCGGTGGCTACCCCAACAGCCTCTGTGACCGGGACACTCCCGATATGGCAAGGCACCAATCAAGTGACGGGTGCTGTTTTCCGGATGGCGCAGCCCCGTACTGATATTCCCGAACGGGTGCGCCTGGAAGTGATTACCTACACGGTCCAGTCTGGAGATAACATTTTCCTCATTGCTGAATATTTCAAGCTTTCGGCCTACTCGATTGCTTGGTCCAATATGGAGACTTTGCAAGGATCTCCCTGGATGATCCAACCCGGCCTAACGCTTTTCATTCCCCCAGTCGATGGTGCTTACCACACCGTGATGGCCGACGAGACATTAGACAGCATTGCCGAACAGTATGGGGTTTCCGCCTCGGCTCTCGACAATGTGTGGAACGAACTTGAGCCTGGCGTTCCTTTGTACGAAGGTCAACAGCTAATGATCCCCGGTGGAGTGGGTGAGGATGTGGAGTGGGAAGCTCCGCCTCCCGATCCGGTTGCGCCGGGTGTGTATGCGGCGTCTGCCAGTTGGGGTGCGTGTGGGGATGTTGCCGTCAGCGGTCCAGGTGCAACAGGATGGTTTATTTTACCGACTGGCTCGTATGCTGTTTCTGGTTGGTATTTTGGCGATGCGCGTAATCCCGGTCATATTGGCCTGGACTACAGATGTCATTTGGGCGATCCGATCTATGCTGCCGATAACGGCGTAGTGGTGTTCGCTGGATGGAGCGGCGGTTATGGCAATTTGGTGCGGGTACGGCATGGCAACGGCTATGAGACGTACTACGCGCACTTTAGTGGCTTTGCCGTTGGTTGTGGAGAAGCGGTATATCAGGGTCAGGTCCTCGGGTATTGTGGCTCTACCGGTTGGTCGACTGGACCGCATCTGCACTACGAAATCCGTCTTAACGGTGTTCCTCAGAATCCCCAGCTTTTTGAGCCATGAGTATGCCTTCCGAGAATCCTCAACGGGATAATCTTGCCTGGCGTATGCCTCCCTTGATTCGCTTTTTCACGCGTTTTGCCGTGTGGATATGGCGTTGGCATGATGACCGTGAGGCGCAGCGCCCCGTATTGGGTCGGTTGGCCTCTCACGTTGCTCTCGCACTGATCCTTGTATTGTTTGTTGTCCTGGGTAGCGTGAAATTTGACTTCATTGTCTCTGCTTCGCAAGCTGCTGGAGACCTTGCTTCGCGCAATGCGAACGCCAACACCAGCGCACTTTCTACCTCATTGACGCGTTCATACTATCGTAGCGGTGGAAACACGGGTATCGCCCGGCAGGCTGAATCTCATACAGCTATCCCCGAGCGACCACGGTTGGAAATTATCACCTATGTGGTTCAAGCTGGCGACACTGCAGAAGCCATCGCGGAGTCATTTGGCTTGCAACCGACGACGTTATTATGGTCGAATCCGGAGATGGAGAAAATGCCCGACCTGTTGCAGGTAGGGCAGACCCTGACAATTCTTCCTATCGATGGCGTCTACCATACGGCCGCTGTTAGCGATACACTCGAATCCCTGGCTGAGAAATATAAAGTCACCGTTGAGGCTATCACTACCTGCTCATTCAATACGCTGCCCGCTGGCGGGCAGTTAGCCGAGGGCGATAAGCTGATTGTCCCTGGTGGGACGAAGCCGTATGTGGCGCGTGAAGTGACGAGTTACCAAGGCCCGGTGCAGACCGACGTAACTGGGGCGGGTATTTTCTACTGGCCAGCGTCAGGGGTACTGACACAAGGATACTGGTATGGTCACCGCGCGATTGACATTGGTGGATCTGTGGGATCGGCAATTGTGTCCTCGGATGGCGGTTACGTCAGTTTTGCTGGATGGACTGATATAGGGTACGGTTATTTGGTCGTTCTGGATCATGCCAACGGCTTCCAAACCTATTACGCGCACTTGAGTCGTATTTTTGTTGTCGAAGGCGAGACGGTATACGCGGGCGAGGTCATCGGTGCGATGGGCAGCACGGGAAATTCGACCGGGCCGCATCTGCACTATGAGATTCGCTACAACGGCTATCCGACCAATCCGCTGATTTATCTGCCGTAGCTACCTGTCGGGTCAGGTATGTGAACGAGCCGCAAGGCTCGTTTTTTATTGGGAGAGGGAGGAATGATGGTTAAATCACAGCTTTTGACGATTGACGAAGCGCGTTGTCTGTACACAGACGCGGATAGTGTGCACGATTTCGATCACATTTTGCGCGTGTTGGTGCTGGCGGAGCGCATCGCACGGGCGGAGGGCGCCGACCTCGACATCGTGCGCACGGCGACGCTGTTGCATGACTGGGGACGGGGGGAAGCGGATGCTAATGGGCAAAATCATGCTGCGCTTGCTGCCGGGCGAGCGCGGAATTATCTGGCGTCGCAGGGACACCCATCAGCGTGGATTGAGGCTGTGGTTCACACGATTGCCGCGCATCGCTTTCGCGTTGCGCCGGAGCCGGCGACGCTTGAAGCACAGGTACTGTTTGACGCGGATAAGCTGGACGCGATTGGCGCGATTGGCGTTGCGCGCGCGTTCGCGTATGGCGGTGCGCACCAGCAGCGGCTTTGGGCATCAATGGCGGATGTGGACCTGGCGCGTTGGGAAGCTAACGGCGATGATGCCGCACACACGCCGGTCCACGAGTTTGTGGTGAAACTATCGCGCATCCAGGAACGGTTGTATACCAGCGAGGGGCGAGCTATTGCTCTGGAACGCCATCGCTATATGGAAGCGTTCTATCACCGGCTGGATGCGGAAGTACGAGGCTTGTTGTAAGGGATCAAAAATGGATGGGGGGCAAACCCCATCCGTTTTTCTATGTGAAGGTCAATCACGCGAGCGCAGGTGAGGGTAGAGGAGCACGTCGCGGATCGTGTGATGATCGGTTAAGAGCATGGCAAGGCGGTCAACTCCCATGCCGAATCCGCCGTTAGGGGGCATCCCGTACTTCAGTGCTCGCAGGTAGTCTTCATCCATTGGCTGCGCTTCCTCGTCTCCGGCTTCGTAATCTCGTCCCTGCTGATAGAAACGCTGTTCCTGCTCGAAGGGATCATTCAGCTCGGTGAAGGCGTTGCCCATTTCTAAGCCGCCGACGAAGAGTTCGAAGCGCTGCACGTGGGTGGGATCGTCAGGTTTCTGCTTGGCCAGCGGTGAGATATCGACCGGGTAATCGTGGACGAAAGTAGGTTGGATGAGTGTCGGTTCAGCTTCGGAGAGTAGGTTGTCAACCAGATGGCCCCAGGTGGCGTCGCTGGCAGCATCATAGCCGCGACGGCGCATCTCGGCACGTAGCGAATCCGCGTCGGGAAACGCCACGTAGTCAATGCCCGTGTGAGTGATGATTAGCTCGCGCAGCGTTATCCGTTGCCACGGCGGTGTGAGGGTGATCTCGTTGCCCTGATAGGTAAGAGTGTCTGTTCCCAAAACGCGCTCTGCGGTGTAGGCGATCAGTTGTTCGACAGTTTCCATAATACCGAACAGATCGGTGTAAGCGCAGTAGAGTTCGAGTTGCGTGAATTCGGGGTTGTGTTTGAACGATACACCCTCGTTACGGAAGTCGCGACCAATCTCATAAACACGCTCGTACATCCCGACGAGGAGGCGTTTGAGGTACAACTCGAACGAGATGCGCAGATAGAGATTCTGCTTGAGCTGGTTGTGATAGGTGGTGAATGGGCGGGCGGCGGCGCCACCATACAGGGGTTGCAGAACCGGTGTTTCGACTTCGAGGTAGCCGTGGTCGTCCAACCAGGCGCGCAGGGCGCTGATCATCCGCGAGCGAGTGCGGAACGTCTCGCGTACTTGTGGATTGACAGCCAGGTCGGCGTAACGCTGGCGATAGCGCTCTTCGATGTCGGAGAAGGCGCTGTAACGCGTGAGATGACCGTCGGCATCCGCGTATTCTTTCGGGATAGGCAGGGGTGTGATCGCTTTCGCCAACATGCGCAACGTCTCGACCTGGACACTGATTTCATCTGTACGTGTGCGAACGACAGGGCCGCCGGCTTCAACGAAATCGCCGATGTCGAATGCTTTCTTGAACAGCGTGTAAGTTTCGTCCCCTAGTATGTCTTTTCGCATGAAGAGTTGCAGTTTGCCACTCTCATCCTCGATGTGGGCGAAGGCAACCTTGCCCATCACACGGACGCTGACGATTCGTCCGGCCACGGTGACGATAGGCGGCGTGCTGCCAGCATCTTCTGCGGCAACGTAGGCTTCGAGCGTGGCCTGGATTGTGTGCGTGCGATAAGCGCGCCGAGGGTAGGGTGCGATCCCAGCCTCTTGCAGCTTTTCTAGTTTTTCGATACGTTGACGTTCTAGTTCATTAAATTCCACTGTTGACTCCTTCAAAACAGTCTCAAGTTCTTAAATTGGAAGCATCCCCTTTATCAAACAAGCCCATACGCTTTCTGTATGGGCTTGTTTGATGTGTACGTGATTCTTTATTTCACGGCGAGAATATCGAAAACAATGTCCCCATCTGGCGCTTGGACCACGGCCTTATCGCCGATACGCTTGCCCAACAGAGCTTTCCCGAGTGGCGATTCATTGGAAATCTTGCCATGCGCGGGATCCGCTTCGGCAGAGCCGACGACGTGATATTCTTCAGGTTGATTGTAATCTTGTTCCTGGACGGTCACATAGCTGCCCACGCTAACAACGCCGCTGGGGTGATCCCCTTCGATGATAACTGCATTCCGCAACTGTTCTTCTAGGGTCAGAATGCGTCCTTCCACAAACGATTGTTCGCGGCGCGCATCCTCCAGTTCGGCATTTTCAATTAGTTCCCCTTCGCCTAAAGCCTCATGCAAACGATTCGCCACCTCCTGGCGGCGAACTGTCTTCAAAAAATTTAGCTCTTGTGCTAATGCTGTTTGCCCTTCCGGTGTAAGGTATACCGGGCGATTGCTCATAACGACACTCCTATAAGTTTTGGTCTTCGTTGTTGGGGTGATTCGTTTTATAAAACAAAAACCCGAGAGCGCTTGGCTCACAGGCAAGTCAATTCTACCATGATTTCCGGGAATGTAAAGTTAGAAAATCACCAAATGAAGGTATGTTCGCCGTCCCTTATATTGTATAGGTTCCCCTTTAGGGCGTGTGGCTGACGGTTGTGGAAAGCATTCATAGGTATGAACCCCAAGTAGGCCCTAGCCCCGTTATCGCGGCAAGCAGCGAGGAATGTAGCCTGAACGCGACTCTGTCGCGCATTCACTCAGCGCTTTCCGGGGCGATGATCGGCAGAGAAAAGTAGAAAGTGGTTCCCTTGCCCACTTCACTTTCGACCCAAATTTGGCCATGATGCGCCTCGATGATCTGGCGTGAAATGACCAATCCCAATCCTGTGCCAGTGACCTGGCGTTCCTTGCCCGGCAATCGGGCAAATTTATGGAAGAGATGCGGCAATTGATCTTCCGGAATGCCCGGCCCGGTGTCTGACACGGAAACGAACATCTCTTGATCATTCACTTTGGCGGCAAGGGTGATGGTATCGCCTGGGTCAGAGTACTTCGCGGCATTGCTGAGCAGGTTGAGAAGCACTTGGTGAATGCGCTGATCATCTCCGACGGTGCAGGGCAGATCATTGGGGAATTCTACCCGTAAGTTCTGGCGATTGTTGGTGATGGTGGGGCGGATGGTGTTAGCTGCTGCGGTCATGATCTCACTGACGCATAGATGATGTTTCGCCATACGGATGCGTCCGGACTCCAGGCGGGCCAGATCGAGAAACTGGGTGGCGAGAGCGTTGACGCGCTGGGTCTCTTGTTGGATGATGGTGACGAATTGCGCACGCATGCTGTCGGTTATGTCGGGACGCTGCAACAGATCGGCGTAAGAGAGGATGCCCGTCAGGGGGGTGCGTATCTCGTGAACGACTTCGGCCACCCAATCGCTCTGTTCGAAGAGGCGCGCATTTTGCACTGCGACCGCCGCAATGCTGGCGAGCGTTTCCAGCGTTTCAATGTCCTCGGGGGTGAATCTGTGGCGCGTTTTGGTGGTCACCGACTCCAAAACACCAATGATCTGGTCACCGAAAATCATCGGAACGGCCAGCAGAGATTGGGTGGGATCAACGCTCTGGATAACGAAATGTCGGGGATCGGACAGCACATCTTCAACGATCAGCATTTGGCGGTTTTTGACCACCCACCCGGCAAGGCTGTTATCCAGTGGCACTTCGGTGATTTCGAGCAACGTGGCGTCTGGCCCACACGCTGCTGCGAAGCGCAGTGCGTCGTCGCTCTCCATCAGCAAGATCGATGCCCCATCAGCGTCGGTGAGGTCGCGGGCAGATTCCACGATTTGCTGGAGCAGTGGGCGCATTTCGAGCGTGGAGTTCAAGTGCCGGCTGATGTGGATGAGTTGCTCCAGAGTGGCGATGCTTTGCTTCAAAGACTCATATGATTTTTCCATAATAGTGGGTCTCTTCTCGCTATGGTTCCACTCTCCCAACGAGGGTTTGGATAATCAGCCGAATTTGTTGGGAGACAAGGCTACGGGGTTGTATCAAGACCATCGGACGGCCATTTTGTGCGCTCTCGTAGGCCAGGTCTGGCACGGGGGGGATGCTACAGATCATCGTGTGCTGGAGTGTGTTTTCGATGTCCTGGCGGTTCAAGGAAGCAGCGGCAGGCGTGCGGTTGATAAGTACAATTTTCGCTTTGTACGCGCCGATGTTATAGCGATCTAGCCCTTCGAGCATGGACTGCGCCAGGATTAGCCCAATGCGGTTTGCATCCAGGGTGAGGACGACGTCGCCTGTCATGCGCAGGGCTTCTGCAGTTGCTTCATCCAGGGCTGCGTGCAGGTCAAGGAGAATGTAATCATAATCGATGCTTAGAAGACGCAGGATGGTACGGGAGAATTCGCGTGTGAGTTTTGGCCCTGTCCCGGAGGGTTGGTGTGTGCTCAACAGCAAATGTAGCCCAGAGGTGTGCCGTACCAGATTGTCGCCCAAATAATCCTTGTTGATTTGTGCGACGGGTCGTTCAGATAGCGCCTGGATGCCACCTGGCACGTTCATGCCCAGTTGCAGGGCCAGTGAGCCCCCGCCGTCTTGTAATTCGACAAGGGCTGTTTGTTTGTCTGGATACGCCTTCTTCAATTCGAGGGCGACGTTAAGCGCGAGTGAACTCGTGCCGAGGCCACCTTTAGTCGGCAGAAAACCGATGATTTGTGCACGCCCCACCTCACTGCCGGCGCGACGACTCCGCTGGAGTAATGCCTGCACGCGAGTAATGAGTTCGGTGGGGTGGACAGGCTTGGTAAGATAATCGTCTGCCCCAGCCTGGAAGCCCGCGACTTTGTCATTGACCGCGGTTTTGGCGGTGAACATCAGGATGGGAATGGTCTCTGTCGCCGGGTTCTTGCGGAGTTGTGTCGCTACCTGGTAGCCATCCATATCAGGCATCATCACGTCAAGGATGATGAGGACCGGCTGCTCCGCGATGGCTTTATCGATAGCTTGTTGGCCCGATGCTGCTGCGAGAATGTGAAACCCCTCGCGCTCAAGCATCATACCGACCAGACGTAGGGCATCGACGTCATCATCAACGATTAGAATACGATTGGGCTCCATAGCGCACTCACTTTCTCTATAAGAATGGTTTGTTCTTATTATACGTTGAGACGGGGGGGATTCAAGTTACAGCAGTATTACGATTTCATGATTTTTTATGCGATTTGGCAGCAAAATCTGATGTTATCACGCAGATGTAATTAACAGCCCAATTAATGCCAGAACGACGAGTATGGCAAGGCAGTACTTCGTAATGCGGCGTAGAGCGTCTCCCTCACGGTTACTCAAGCCCACTGTACTACAGGCCACAATGATCTTCGCGGGAGCAAAAACTGAACCTACAGCCGCGCCCGCATTGTGGATTGCCAGAATCATCGGGACTGTATAGCCCAGATTTTGGGCAACCTGCTGTTGAAACGCACCGAAAAGCACGTTGGAGTTGGTATTGCTGCCCGTCATAAAAGCGCCCAATGCGCCGATCAAGGGGGTGACTAAGGGATATAGTCCTCCGGCGATATCGGCCATTGCCTGCGAAAGCAATGGCACCATGCCCGCTTTCTCCATCGTCGTAGCCATCCCGACCATAGCCAGAATTCCCAATGTCGATTTCCATCCACTGCGAACCATACCAGCGCGGATTTTTTTGCCGACGCCTGGTGGCAGCGTCCCCTGGATTTTCGAGAGCAGGAGGGTCAGGAATCCGGTATAGAACAACAACGCGCCCGCGTGCCCGAACAGTGAGATCGCCTTCGTTTTGCTGGCGTCGACTATCTGGCCGTTGGCAAGGGTGACTTGCGGAATGGCGACCTGCACCTCGATCTTGTCAAGAAACTCGGCGAGTGGGTGGATAAGATTGGCACTGAAGATGACGACCAACAGCAGCATGTAGGGTGAGATGGATATTAGATTTTTGCTCCAGGGGATGGGGGTAACGTTGGAGTCGAGTTTGTTCTGGCGCAACCTGGCCAAGATGACGCCTGCCGCCAGCCCGGTCAAAGCACCGAGCATCGAAGCTATGTTATAAAGCCCGGCGCGCACGGAAAGATAGAGTACCCCGCTCATTGTCAGTGCCATCAAGAGCATTGGCCACAGACCTGCCCGCAGCGCCTGCCGGCCGCCAGCCACCCACAATACGCAGAAACCCGCGAGAAAGCATACGATTCCGAGCATAAGCGCCATATCCGGCGCAATGACTGTTCCTTCCAGGCTGGTCGCGGTTTTCAGCGCCTCGAACGAGACGCCGAGTGAGCCGAAGGAGACTGACCAGGAGTGTCCAAGCGCGGGCAGGGCTACGGCGACGAGTGGTTCGAAACCGATGCCGACCATAATGGGTGCGACGACTGCCATCGGCACGCCAAAACCTCCTACGCTTTGGAGAAACGAGGTGAAGGCCCACCCCATAATGAGGACTTGCAGTGTCCTGTCGGGGGTGATTTGCCGCAACATTGTCGCCATAGCCTGCAGTGCGCCGTTGGCTTCGGTGATACGGAAGAAAAACAGCGCTCCCCAGATGATGTAGAGCACCTGGATTGCGCGGAAGAGGCCGTCGATTTGCGCCCAGAAGAGAAATTCCGCGTTGGCTGAAAAACGCAGCGCGGCGATAACAAGGGCCGCGATCCAGCCGGCTGCACCGGCCTTCGCGCCACTCCAGTGAATGCCTATCATCAGGATGATGATGAGCGCCAGGGGCAAAGCTGCAAATAACGTGTCGATGATTATCATGATTCTGGCCTTTGTGATTGGGTGTCAGCATAATTGTACCACAAACTGTTCGTGTCACCGATCACATGCAGTTTTTTGCAATCTTTGAAGGTGCAAAAGGAAATTTAGAAGTGTTTTTTCGGTTTCGGACGCAGCCCGAAACCGAAAAAACACTCTTCTAACGCGGCTTTAGCCGCAGATTTTGGCTGTATTGCATGAATTATTCTAACTCGACTGGAGAATGATAAGACCCTGGTCCCCGGTTACAAGCAAAAAGAAAGGCGGGGCTTTGGAGTATACCCCAAAGCCCCGTCTCGAGTTGAACGATGGTTTAGTTTTGGCCGTATAACTGGCCTTTGAGGGTCATCACTTCGCGCTTTAGCTGATCATCGTGCTCCAGGCGCGCGCGAACTCTTTCGTAACCGTAAAGCACGGTGGTGTGGTCGCGCCCGCCTAACTCGGCCCCAATTTGGGGGAGCGAGGCATCGGTTTCCTCGCGGATGAGGTACATTGCAATGTGGCGCGGTTGGGCAATGCGGCGGCTGCGCTGCGCGCTGCGCAAATCCTCTTCGCTGATGCCGTAATAGGTGGCCACAGCGCTGAGAATCTGTCCGGCAGAGATTTCGGGGTGATGGGGTAACAGATCGGTAAGGGCGTTTTCAGCGACCTGCCGTGTCAAGGGGAGGTCGGTGAGCCGTGCCATCGCTAACACGCGGTTGAGCGCGCCCTCCAGTTCCCGGATGTTGCTCTCGATGTTGGTGGCGATGTAACTTAGCAATTCGTTGGGGACATCGACGTGAAGCCGTTCCGCCTTCGATTGCAGGATGGCGACGCGCGTCTCATAATCCGGGGATTGTATATCCACGATCAGCCCCCATTCAAAGCGCGAGCGCAGACGTTCCTCCAAAGTGACCATGGCCTTGGGAATTCGGTCACTGCTGAGGACGATTTGATGCCCTGTGTCGCGCAGCGCGTTGAACGTGTGAAAGAATTCCTCTTGGGTGCTTTCCTTCCCGGCAATGAACTGGATGTCATCAACCAATAGCACATCTGCTGTGCGATACTTTTCGCGGAAAATGTCAGTGGTATGTGTGCGGATCGCCTCGATAAGGTCGTTGGTAAACGTTTCTGAGGAGATGTAGAGCACCTGCATATTGCGCTGGTAACATTCGTGCCCGATAGCGTGGAGTAGGTGGGTTTTCCCCAATCCTACACCACCGTGGATAAACAGTGGGTTGTATGCGCGGGCCGGTGTTTCGGCGACGGCCTGAGATGCGGCCTGGGCCAGACGATTGCTAGGCCCTACGACAAAGTTGTCGAAAGTATAACCTGAGTTCAAACCGGGATCGCGCGCTGGAGCGGGAAGCGGCATTGTTTCCTCCTGGATTAGAGCAGCCGTGTCGCCATTGCCGTTGTTGCGCTTGGCTTGCCAGACGACAAAACGCGCTCGTACTTCTTCCTGTTGGGTCAGTCGAGATAAGGTGCGCTGGATGACCGTGTAGAGCCGATTCTCCAGCCACTCGACAGCATAGCCGTTCTTGACCCCGATTACCAGAGTGTCGCCATTCTCCATACCGATGCAGTGTGTGTCACGCAGCCAGGTATCGAAAGTTGCCCGAGTCATTTGTAACTCTAATTCACCTAGGGCTGCCTGCCATAGTCTTTGTGAGTTCATAGAAATACGCAATCCTGTTTGAGATGATTTCGCAAGGGAAATGGTATCAGATAAAACGGTTACAAAAAAAGGATGGCCGCTGGCCTAACCGTTGCCGTTGTACAAAGGGCGTGGTTATGAGAGGACGATCCCTTTCCCCTTGCCGTGACCATATACATTTTACCAAAAAAGCACGAAACACGCAATCTCAAAACCTTACTTTTATCTTAAAAAGCACCTGGTTTTAATCTTGCTTGGGCCTGTGTGGAAAACAATTTTTCTATTCAGTATAGGTGCGGTTTACTGCCATCCCAACCCCAACAAGTATGGGTGGCATTGTGGAAACCTATGTGGAAAAAAACGTAAGGATTTGTTAGACCTAAACATTTTGCGCTCTGGGCAATGTTTGCAATGTGACACGCGTCACGAAGACGCGCGTCCTTTATCCTTGGTGGCGTTGACGTTGTTTTTCCAACCAGTTGCTACGCAGAGACTCCAGACTGCGCGACAGGCCCATCCAGTCTTCGACAGGCAACACGATCGCCATCTCGCGCGGGTGCATCAAATAGGGGTGGAACCACAAGCGCAGCCACCATTTGGGGAACGGGTAGCCTTTGACGTTGATCACGACGATAGTTTTCCCCCAGATGTTCTTGTATAGACGCCAGCGCGAGTTTTTCTCGTTTTCTGGTGGGAAGATGGTTTTGAACTCCGTCGGGCGTACCATTTCCACGCGCTGGTATGAAAAGGCGACCGGATAGAGCGGTGTGTGGATGACAAAACTGTTCTTGTGACAACTGATATGGGCACGCCGGGCCAGGAGCGTGTAGATCGTGATGAGAATGCCGATGCCGCTGATGATGAATCCGAGGAAGGGGTAGCGCTGCTCAAGTTGGGGAGCCTGTGGCAAGCCCCACCAGAGAAAAATCCCAGCAGGGATGAGTAACAACGCCGGGCCGAACCAGTGTTTAGCAAGGGCTTGATAGGGTAACAAGCCAAATCTCGGCGTTTTCTTCATAGCGATATACCTCCTTCTTGTGATTCTCGATAATATGCGCATTGGGCTTGTAGCGGACACTCGTCGCAGACGGGCTGGCGTGCGTGGCAGATCTGCCGTCCGTGTGCAATAAGGTTGAGGTGAAGTGTCCAATAAAGCTCCGGCGGGACAAGGGCTTCGAGCAAGGTGTGCGCCTTCTCCCGCGATGTGTTTTGCGGGATCAACTCTAGCCGCCGGGTGACGCGGTGCACATGCGTATCGACCGGAAAAGCTGGACGTCCTAGCGCACACAACAACACGATGGCCGCGGTCTTGGGACCAACGCCGTTGAGATTTATAAGCCACTGCCGAGCCTCTTCTAGCGGCAGCGTTTCCAGGAAGGCCAGCGATAATTCACCGCGCTCTTCCGTAATCCGCTGTAGCGCTGCCTGGATGTTTGGCCCTTTGGTGGGAGCCAAGCCCGCTGGCCGGATGGCGTCGATGACGGCATCGGCGGGTGCGTCGCGCACGGCTTCCCAGGTGGGGAACTGCGCACGCAGCGCTGCGAAGGCAATATCGCGGTTGCGGTCGTTGGTATTCTGGCTCAGGATGGTGTTCACCAGTGCTGCCAGCGGATCACCATCGGGCTGGTGCGGCGGATCACCGTAAAGGTTGCGCAATTGTCGGTGGATTTCCACTATCGTGGTGGATTGTGTACTGTCGGGTGTTATCATACGTTTTGCTCCATAGCTCGCCGCGCGCGACGAAGCCATACCTGTTCAGCTTCGAAGGTGAGATGGGGAGGGGCCTCATCCCAAGAAACCCAGATGGTGAAGAATTGTTGAACATCGGACTGCGGGCGAGTGGTCTGGTGTAGCGTGCGCGCGCGCATCAGGAAGTAATGCTCAGTCCGTCGTACGACTTTGCCATCCAAAGGAAAGGCCACCAGTTGCTCCCCCAAGTCGGTAATGATCTCGATATCGTCGTAGCCGGCTTCCTCGGCGACTTCACGCAGCGCTGCATCAGTGAGGGTCTCTTCCGGTTCGACGTGGCCTTTAGGCAAACGCACCTCGTCGTGTTCTGGTCGGATCAACAGCAGCACGTGGGTCCCCTCGACGTTGGTAAGAACGCCGCCGCTGGCCGTGTAGTTGATGTGGGCTGGAGGTTTAACCATAGTGCGCCTTTCAGAATTTCGATAGGGTCAGACTACAAAAGTCTCACAAGGCACCTGTCCAGATCGGTGCCCTGCGCCAAAAACGCGGTCTACAAGACGCAATACGCGCATAGACTTTTGTAGTCTTTGTTATACCGGAAGTTGGCGATTTTGGCAATTCGCCCAAAAAGAAAAAATGCCCCGCGCGTGGCGGGGCATCACAAAGCTTTTTACCACAGAGACACGGAGAACACAGAGATTTTCTCTGTGTCTCTGTAGTGAGTTTATTGTTTGATTATGCGGTTTCGAGATACCGCTCCAGTTCCCATGGTGTTACGCGGATGCGATATTCGTCCCATTCCGCACGTTTCGCCCGGATGAATGTCTCCGCAATCGGCTTGCCCAGCGCTTCGAGGACGACATCATCGGCTTCCAATGCGTCCAGGGCTTCGGACAGGGTTCCGGGCAAGGTGCCGATAGAGCGTGTGGCGAGATCGGCCTCTTGCAGGTGATAGATGTCCTCATTGACCGGATCCGGCGCTTCAAGTTCGCGCTCGATGCCATCCAGACCGGCGGCCAGGGTGGAGGCGAACAACAGGTAGGGATTGCTGCTCGGATCGGGACAGCGCAGTTCGACGCGCGTTGCGGCCTCTTTGCCTGGGCGGGTCGCCGGGACGCGGATCATGGCCGAGCGGTTGCGGTGCGCCCAGCAAACGTAGACCGGCGCTTCGTAGCCGGGCGTGAGGCGCTTGTAGCTGTTGACGATCGGCGCACCGATGGCGGCCAGCGCGCGTGCGTGAGTGATCTGCCCAGCGACGAAGTGGTAGGCGAGTTTCGACAGATGGTAGGGGTCGTCGGCAGCGTAGAAGATGTTTTTCCCACTGGCGTCGTTCATGCTTTGGTGGGTGTGCATCCCCGAACCGTTGATGCCGAAGATTGGTTTGGGCATGAAGCTGGCGTAGATGCCGTAGGTTGCCGCGATGGCGCGCACCGTATACTTCAGCGTGATGGCATTGTCGGCTGTAGAAAGTGCATCGTCGTAGCGGAAATCGATCTCGTGTTGCCCGGCCGCGACCTCGTGGTGGGACATCTCGACAGAAATGCCGAGGGCTTGCAGGGCAGTGACGATCTCACTACGTACTTGCTGAGCCTCGTCGCGTGGCGAAAAGTCGAAGTAGCCTCCGATATCGTGCGGCACCGGATGGACTGGCGTATCGCCGTCGCGTTTGAACAGGAAAAATTCCAGTTCTGGACCAACGTTGTAGGTGAATCCTTTGGCTGATGCCCGTTCCAACATGCGTTTCAGGACGGTGCGGGGGGAACTCATCGAAGGATTCCCGTCCGTTGTGTGGACATCGCAAATGATGCGGGCGCGGCGACGTTCGGGGATACTCCACGGCAACACACGGTAAGTTGCTGGGTCCGGTACAAGCACCATATCGCTCTCAAAGATGCGCGCAAACCCTTGCACGGATGATCCGTCAAAGAAGATCCCCTCTTCTAATGCCCCTTTGAGTTGTTCAACCGGCAGAGTGACACTTTTGATCGTCCCAAAAATGTCGGTGAATTGAAAACTTACAAAACGAATATCGTCTTCCTTGGCACGAGATAGAACTTCAGTAGTCATTTCCCTCTTCTCCTTATTTTCTGGCTGGTGATTAAATCTGTGAACGCAAATCCTTTCCTAGCGGTATCGGCACGGTCTTCCTTGTGAAGGTGATGATTGAAATCTTTCTGAGCCTTCACAAAGGTTTCATTGAAGTGTGGCACTATATGATCTGTATCACCCCCCTTACCAAAATAAAAACCAGCCTACCGATTTCCGGTAGGCTGGTTTAAAAACACTCAATAATAATGCAGCGCTAACCGGACTTCATACGAAGCCACTGCTGCTGATTATTGGCGTTGGCGATCAATGTTGCGACCATAGAAACCTCGTCACATCAAATATGCCGAACAGTGTATAACAAAAGCGTTATTTGTCAAATTTCAGGGTTCCAGGCCGTTAAAATATTCGCGTACATAAGCTCGTAGGGCGGGTGGGTAGACGCTGCGCGATAGATCGGCCTGAGCGGTTTCAGCGTAGCTGGCGTAAACGTCCTGGTAGGGGATACGCGCATCGCCAGGAAGACCGGTGGTGGCGCGAGACGGGCCGAGTGTCTCCTGCCGGGGAAGGGTGATCTCGCTGCCCTGTCCGCCAATGCGCGGTGCCTGATTGGAACCATAGGGTTGGCTGCTGCCGGCGTCTTCGCTGTGCGTGTTGTTGCCGCCACCGGGAACTTCTGCTGCGCCGCCGGCCGTTTGCCCTTGAGTCCCTGTCCCCGGCTCTCCCTGCATTCCAGAAGCTCCAGGTTGAGCCGCAGCGCTCTCTGATGGGACAGCAGCCGTTGTTTGACGTTGCGTGTCTCCTAGGCTCTCCTGGGCCTGTTGGACGGCGGCCTGGGCTTGTTCGAGGGTTTGGTTGGGTGCGTTGGTTTGCGCTGCTGAAGAGAGTGTTTCTGAAGCCTCCTGTACAGCGGCGCGCACAGCGGTCATATCGCCGCTGTAGATCTCCTGGGCGGCAGTCTCCAATTGCTTGGCCAATTCTGGGTCGGTGGTTTGCAGTGCGTCGGCCATTTGTTGGAAGGCGTCGGCCAGGGCCAGCGTTTCTTCGGTGGTAAGGGGCTGCTTGCCTGCCGGATCGACGAGATCGTGCAGATAGGCGGCGGCAGCTTCCGCATCGCCGCGTTGCAAGGCCTCGGCCAACGGTTGGACGACATCGGCGGTGGATAGAGGACTGGCTTCGGCCAGCCGTTGGAGCTGCGCGGCGGCTTCTGGAGAACGCAATTCTGCGAGCTGTCGCTCGGCGGCGGAGAGCGCGGCTTGTTGCTCCACGGCTGTGCTACGCCGGTCACGGAGCGCGGTCAGGGCTTCCTCCAGAGCCTTGAGCGCGGCGGCACGCTCAGTTTCGCTGAGGGTATCGTTCACTGCCAAAGTTTCCTGCGCAGCCTCGAGTTGGGCGATGGCGGTCGCCGCTGCTTGCTGCTGCGCTTCGCGTTGGATAAGCGCGTTTTCCTGCGGATTGGCGAGAAGGAGCGCCAGGGCGAGTGCTGGCAGCAGGAGGAGCGTCGCGAACCTCGCCGCGCGTGGCGGACGGAGTGGAAAGGCCGATTGTGGATCAATGCTGTGCGTAGCGGTGAGGGTTTCTGTCTGCTGAAGCTGGATGAGGGAAGCGGGGGCAGTGATGTGTCCCTGGGCCAGTTCCCAAGCTGTTGTCAGGCGGTCAGCCAGGTGCAGGCGTTGGTCGAAGAGGCGCAGCCGGTGTGGGAGCGGCGTCGGCCAGATATACCCAAGCGCTGCACCCAGGACCAGTCCACCTCCTACCGCCCAGACGGATGCCAGCAGCAGTTCGGCCTGGTGCCACAGTGGCGTGAGCCGCGCGGCAACGGCGGCGGCGAGCAGTGCTGCCAAGGCCGCCACGATACCCCATCCCGCGCCGGCAACTAACCCGTGACGACGCAGGGCCTGGGTGAAACGTGCGATCTCGTGATCCAATGACGTTGGCATTGTCAACGCTCGGGGCGCTTCAGTCGCCAGATGGCGATGCGCAGCATGATTATGGTGGTAATGAGGGTGAAGAGCGTGTACGTGATCCAGGGGGAGGGCAGCGTGAGAGTCCCCAGCATCGTCCGCGTGGGGTCAGGTGACCAGCGCTCGACGGTGAAGTGCAGCAGCAGCCATGAGTTCTGTTCAAAGCCCATCGCTTCGGTGACAATCGCGGCGGTCAGTGGATGCAGCCCGGCGAGGATGACCCATCCGTATTGTATCAGGGCTTCGATCCAGAATGGTTGCACGTTGAGGAAGGCTCCATATCTCCACGCATCGGCGAGTCCCGCGGTCGCGGTCGCCAAAATCATGATCACCGGGGCTGAAGCCAAAGTTAGCCCGTAGAAGATGAGCACGGCAGCGATGGTTCGCTTTAAGAACGCGGAGATAAGCAGTGCCGACGAAACGCCAGAGAGCATCGCCAGTGCCAGGAAGAGCAATGTGATGCCCAATTCGGAGGTGGTGACTCCACCGAGCCAAAAGCCGGTCATCAGCAGCGGCAAGGGCGCTAAGACGTAGATGGCGCCGGTAAGCAGTGCCGAGGCCAGTTTGCCCAGGACGATGCTGCGGACTTTGAGCGTGGTGGTGACCAGGAGATCGAGCGTGCGATTTTCACGCTCCCCGGCGAACGCTCCCAACGCGCTGATCGGCACCAGCAGGCTGCTCGTCAAGATCAGAATAACGCCGGAGAACCAGTAGATCATCCGTCCACTAGTGAAGAGATCGAGCATAGAGAACGTTGTATTGGTCTGTGAAGCGCCGCTGAAGAACAGGGGTATCCCGGCTACAGCAGTGACGAACAGGGCCAGCAGCCCGATACCGAGCAGATATAGGCTCAAGAACCAGAAAAAGCGTTTCCTGCGTACACTGCCATATAAATGCCGGATCAGAATTGGATTTATCATCGCGTCAGTCTGGGGATTTTCTCTCCCCCTCCGCCGCGCAGTGTAGTGCATCTACCCTGTTTGTCAAATTATAGGGAGGTGAGGGTGGCATAGAATACCGGCGCAGACTTCAAACATTGCTTGGAAACCACTTTCTCTGCCAAACGGCCACCACTGATCACCCACTGAAGGCGGTCAGGTGGAACTGGTGTTAGCCGCACTACTTGTTCTTAAGTTCGGCTTTAATCAGTTCTACAGTTTGTTCAATCAACGTCGCATTATCAGGCTCCAGTACATCAGCTAGCAATTCAGCCGTGACTACATAAAGCCATAAGCCTGCCATAACTTGTTCTCTCAAACTTGGTGAATTCCCGTTCTGATCTTCCAGGCCAAAAGCTTGTATTATCAATGGCAGGCATTCCTTTGAACTTACACTCTATGTTGCCTAATCAATTAGCGATCTCACGGCGTCTAAGATGAGCCAAAACAAGTACTCCTAACATAATGATTACTCCTGCCATAAACAAAACTTTATTTTGATCCGCCGCGCTGTGTAATTTTACTGCGGTTGGATGATTATCAGAAACCCCAATACCCCATATTCCAAACTCAGTAACATTTGTAGCTGTAATGATATTATTGATGGTGTCTACTTCAGAGAATTCTTTCCACGCCTGACCACTGCCTACATAGCGATAGACATGCAAATTTGGTTCTTGCACTGGATCAATACCAGCCACAAGCAAATCATTATCGGCATAGCAAAAGGTAAGAGTAGCTTCGTAGTCATTGCCACCCACCGCTACAATACGATACTGACCGAGTAAGCCATCATAGTTGACTGAAGGATAGTTGTAATTGTAGGTGATAAATAAACTATCAGGCAATACACCCGTATCTGTGAAGATGATACACCCACAGATGCCACCGAAGTTGATAGATACTCCTGGTGTAAATGGGCCACTGAGCGTGAGGCTTACTGGCTCCCCAGTGACAGCAAACACCCATGGTGTGCTGAAAGTGCTCGTCACCCCATTATCGTAGGCTGCCACGGTCCAGGTATAGGCACCTGCTGCTAACAAATCAAGGCTGTATTCTAGCGTATTGCCAACATCTGTCATTGTACCACTCACATCCAACAAAAAGCCTTCTGCGTCTCCTGGTGCCGCCCCCCAACTCAGCCTGAGCATGGTGCTATTCGTCACGGTCCTATTTGGTGGCGTAACTTGCCAGGCATTTTCTACTGTAGGAGTAATATATAATGTCACCAGGGCAACGTTTGAGTCGCTGATGCCATCTGTGGCATAGTAGGTGAAAGTGATGCACCCATTATAATTGAGTGCGGGTGTGAAGATAAAGCTCCCATTCAGATTAAAGCTCAGTGTGCCTTTGCCAGAGGCTATGTCTTCATCCAACACAGCCGTTAATGGATCACCATCTACATCAATGTCTATTCCAGCGCCGGTGTCGTCAGTAAGCACGTTGCCACTAACAGATATATCTTCTAGTGTGGCATAGATATTGTTAGTTGCCACTGGTGAGTCATTTTCGGCTGTAATAGTGATAGTTACCGTTGCTATAGCGGTACCATCCATCCCGTCGCTGACAGTATAGGTGAAGGTTTCCAGGCCGTTGAAGTTAGCCATAGGTGTATATGTAATGTGGTTTCCGCCGTTGAGGGCTATACCACCGTGATCTGGCGTGCCCACCGCGCTCACTGCAAGCACATCTCCGTTAACATCGCTATCACCATCTAGCACAGCCAGTATATTGTTAAAGCTATCCTCAACCACGCTGAAATCGTCATCATCTGCCATCGGCGCGACGTTGAGCACGGTTAGCGATACTTGATCCACATTGTTAATAAGATTACCGTCAAAGGTTATGGTGGCAATGCTGGCAGCGTTAGTCAAAACACCACTAGCAAGCGGCTCACTCAATACGCCACTGATGCTGATGCTCCCGCCTGTAGCAGGGGGTAAATCTTTCACCGCCCACACATAGGCAGGACTGACACCAATATTTGTAATCACCACCCCAGAACTAATCACACTACTGCTTAATAGCCAATCCCCAATATCTGTATCCGTTATGGTGACGCTTGTAGCTGTGAACGCACCGGTATTAGAAAATGCCAAAGTATAAGTAATGGTCTGACCGGGCTGGGCCAAAGTAGGGGTAACTGACTTGCTAATTTCGAGATCGCTGCTGGGTAGTATCCATATCTCATAACCATGAAAGCCATCGTATGCGCTGAAGAAAAGCGTACCATTGACATTGACTAAACCTGTTGGGGATGAACTGAAGCTACCAGGATAGATATCTTTGACCAGAACCGTACCAGTGACGGTGCCGTCGCTTGTCCATAATTCAGTGCCGTTCACACCATCATCCGCGCTGAAAAATAGCGTGCCATTAACATTGACTAAACCTGTTGGGGATGAACTGAAGCTACCGGAGTAGATGTCTTTGACCAAAACAGTGCCGGTGACGGTGCCGTCGCTTTTCCATAATTCGGCGCCATTTACACCATCATCCGCACTGAAAAATAGCGTACCATTGACATTGATCAGGTCGGTTAGAGATGAACTGAGGGAGCCAGAGTAAATGTCTTTAACCAGAACGGTGCCAGTGACGGTGCCGTCACTTGTCCATAACTCAGAACCGTTAGTTCCATCGTCGGCACTGAAAAATAGCCTGCCATTGACATTGACCAGATTAGTTTCAAATGAACTAAGGCTGCCGGAGTAGATGTCTTTGACCAAAACAGTGCCGGCGACGGTGCCGTCACTTTTCCATAGCTCGTAACCATAGCCATTGACGCTATCACTAACAACAAAAAAGAGCGTGCCATTGACATCGGTCAAATCACGTGGGCTCCCGTCGCTGCTAGACCAGGAGTGGATCCCGACAGTACCCACCTCGCTACCATCACTCTTCCACAATTTGTGGAAGCCAGAAGAAGGACAGATAGCGGTAGTGAAATAGAGTATGCCGTTGACATCGGTTAAATAGCTGGGATATGAACTATAAATCCAACCGGGGTCGGCGCAAATGTTTTTGACCATGACGGTGCCGTCTGAGCTGCCGTCACTCTTCCACAACTCTTCGCCATTGGTGTCATTACGGGCACTAAAAAAGAGTGTGCTATTGACAGCGGTCAAGTTTCTGGGGTATGAATTGGTAACACCGGGACCTATGTTCTTGACCATAACGGTGTCGGTCAAGGTGCCATCACTTCGCCAGAGTTCCGCACCGTTAGAATCATAGGCGCTAAAAAACAGCATGCCATTGACATTGGTAAGGTGGTCAGGTGATGAACCATTATCACCAGGATAGATGTCTTTGACCATAACGGTACTGAATAGGTTACCATCGCTCTGCCATAGTTCAGTGTCGTTGGTTCTGTCATCAGCTCTGAAAAAGAGCTTACCATTAACGTCGGTCAGTTTGTCAGGACCCGAGGATTGGGTTCCAGGCTGGATATCTTTGACCATAACGGTGCCAGTCAGAGTGCCATCACTTCGCCACAGTTCAGTGCCATTGGTTTCGTCATTAGCAGTGAAAAAGAGCATACCGTTGACGTTTGTCAAATATTGAGGGGATGAACTATCACTGCCAGGGTAGATATCTTTGATCAAGGCAGTACCAGTAACAGTGCCGTCACTTGCCCATAATTCAGTGCCATTGATTCCGTTGCTAGCGTTGAAAAAGAGCGCGCCATTGACGTTTGTCAGGTTGTAAGGGCCTGAACCCATACTGCCAGGATAGATATCTTTGACCATGACGGTGCCAGTCAGGGTACCATCGCTTGTCCACAATTCAGAGCCATTCACACCATCATCCGCACCAAAAAGAAGTGTACCATTGATGTTCATCAGGTCATGAGGATATGACTGATTGCTACCAGGATAGATATCTTTGACCATGAAGGTGCCAGTGACTGTGCCATCGCTTTGCCACAATTCATAGCCAGTGGTTCCGTCATTAGCTCTGAAAAAGAGCGTACCATTGATATTAGCCAACTCAGTAGGAAACGAACTACCACTGCCAGGATTGATATCTTTGACCATGACAGTGCCGGTGACCGTGCCATCGCTTCGCCAAAGTTCAGCGCCAGTGGTTCCGTCATTAGCTCTGAAAAAGAGCGTACCATTGACATCCGTCAAATCCATGGAGAATGAGTCACTACTACCAGGACAGATATCTTTGACCATGACGGTACCGGTGACTGTGCTATCGCTTCGCCAAAGTTCAGCGCCAGTGGTTCCGTCATTAGCAGTGAAAAAGAGCATACCGTTGACGTCCGTCAGCCTTAGGGGATCTGAGCCATTACCACCAGGATAGATATCTTTGACCAAGACGGTACCGGTGACCGTGCCATCGCTTCGCCAAAGTTCAGCGCCAGTGGTTCCGTCACTGGCTCTGAAAAAGAGCGTGCCATTGACATCCGTCAGGTAAGAAGGGCTTGAACTACCGCCAGGATTGATATCTTTGACTATGACAGTGCCGATGACCGTGCCATCGCTTGTCCACAGTTCAGCGCCATAGGTCTCGTCAACAGCGTAGAAAAAGAGCGTATCGTTAACGTTTGTCAGGTAGTAAGGGGGTGCGGCATTACTGTCAGGATGGATATCTTTGACCAAGACAGTGCCGGTGACCGTGCCATCGCTTTGCCATAGTTCATAGCCATTGCTTCCGTCATTAGCTGTGAAAAAGAGCGTGCCATTGACATCCGTCAGGTTTTCAGGGGACGAATCGTTACCAAAGGAGTTAATATCTTTGAGCAAGTAAGGTTCGGGTGGATTGGCAAGAATTACCGGTGGGGATAGAAACAGGCTGGCGAGTAAGGTTAAACATAGCCCAATGAGCAATCGACAATTAACGGATATGGAAGACTTGAAATTCATTTGTCTCTCCTTTATTTTAATTAAAACTAGATTGCTTGTCGGCCATCAAGACATCGTAGAAAAGAAAAAGCACTTTATAGATAAACTATTTAAATCTGACACATAGGCTCTCGAAGTCGTATTGTTCCACAAATGAACCCACTACCCAAACACGCGCCTAACTACAGTTGTGCCATATGGCAGGTACTCATAGAATACAGAGCCGTAAGCCCTAGATGCAAAAGAGGATAGCCTATGATACGGCATACAGAACAAGAACGACTTAACCGTTTGACGGTGAAGACTTTAGACCAGGTTTTCATCGCCCGGACCCAGGAGGGCTTAGGTTGTTCCCTCTTTGAAGCGCAGGCTTTGACGGAACTGGTCACGTCTTTCTCATAATATGCCGTTTCTCGTGAAAAGTCAATTTTCATTGGCAAAGCCCTCGCTTTATACCTGAACCCTTTTCTCTGTCCACGTCCGCCATGTTGTGGTGCCCACCGGCAACCATGCTACCGTCTGGAAGCGTGGATCGCCGACAAAGGGGATTTTCACCTGGCAGAAGATAAGGCCGTTCCAAGGAAATAAACCATCAGAACTCTGGTGTTTTCCCAGGGATTTGCCCTTGAGGTTGCGCAGTTTTATTCTTAGAACTACCTAAGCGCATCGCTGTACCCTGGCAGGCGCAGCTTCAAGGGCACCGGGCAGCCGATCGGCGAGGCGGGCGGCGGGTGCTCCATCTCCCACAGACGTTTGAATTCCGGGTAACGCCGTTGCGCAGCCGCGAGGCAGGGCGCGTACCAGCCTTCGGGCGTGTAAGGGCACAGTTCGCGCATAAGCGTACCCACAAAGCTGCGCCGGCAGGCCTCGGCATTTTCAATCGCCACAAAGCGCTGCGCCAGGCCGAAGGC
>JAFGSL010000240.1 GCA_016934645.1 Anaerolineae bacterium | reverse complement strand
CGCTACGTCAAACAGGCTCAAGCCGAAGTCGAGGAGTCTGAAGAGACGCTCCGGCTTTACGAGGAAGAGATAAAGCAACTCGAAGCGGCGTGGCAGGCTGCGGCGCGGCAGATTATCCAGAAATGGGAAGCCGCGCTAAACGATATCCGCGAGGTTGTCGTGCGTGCCAACCGCGCCGACATCGATGTGCGCTTCTGCGGCCTGGCCTGGTTCCCGTTTTGGGAAGTGCTTGCCGGGGATGATGTCGTCCTCTTGCCGGCTTACTATCCCAATACAGCCTAAAAGCCATGGATAAAGGGGGATTTTTATGGCGGGGCTTCGCCCGCCATAAAAATCCCCTCAAAAACGAGCAAATTCCGCGTTTGGGTGTATAATGCGACTTGCATGGCAGTACGCGGTGCATAGTTGTTCCAGTCACCAGGAGGCTGATTTCCTTGAATCAAACGGATGATCCATCCAGTTGTCATAGAGGTTGCTGGCCGGAACTGGTGATACTGGCTTCTATGATCCGCGGAGGCTCTGCACAAATAGACTCCCCCTGATCAAAGATCCTCACCACCAGATCTAGCCTTCCTCTTTGCCTGGTGTGATGCCACGCGACATAAACGAACAATTCTCAAACGGTCCGTTCGGACAGTTCTTACGTCGCAATGACATGCCTTGCTTCAAGCAGGTCAATCGCCGATGCGAACATCCATAATGTGACCGGATATCCGTGAAGCGTCTATCACTTTGTGGAAATTCAAGAAACAGGAGGAGAGCTATGGACGAGAACCCAACATCCCGCGAAGAATGGGTGGACACCCTTTACGAACGTATCGACGCATTGCTCGAACACGATGAAGTGCGCAAAGCGCAAATCATCCTGCAAGCTCTGCTCCCCATCGACCAAGCCGAAATCTTCAGCGACCTCGATGAAAATGATCAACGCCAGCTCCTTCAAGGGCTCCCGGTAGAAAGTATCGCCGACATCCTGGAGAAACTGGAAGACGAAGAGGTCGCCGAAGTCGCAACGTGGCTACCACCAGAACAACTCGCCGACATCCTAGATGAAATGGAACCGGACGAAGCCGCCGACTTACTCGGTGACCTTCAGCCCGATACAGCCAGCGAAATCCTGGAACTGATGGAGGACAGGGAAGAAATCCGCCCTCTGCTGCTCCACCCCGACGAGACGGCTGGCGGTCTGATGACCTCGGAGTATATGGCGCTCGGGCGGCAAATGTGGGCACAAACTGCGCTCGAGGCCATCCGCGAATGGAAGCCTGAGCGCGAGTACCTCTACTACTTCGTCGTAGACAGAAACGGCGTATTACTCGGCGTAGTCAGTCTGTTGCGACTCATCAAGGCCGATCCAAAAGCCGAGGTCCAAACCTTTATGGACCGCGACCTCATCACCGCCTCCGTCCATGCCGACCAGGAAGAGTGTGCCAAGCTGATGAGCCGCTACGACCTAACGATGCTCCCCGTCGTCGATGATGACAACAAACTCACCGGTGTGATTACCATCGATGACGTCGTCGATGTCTTGGAGGACGAGGCTACCGAAGACATCCAACGGTTGGGGGGTTCTGCGCCGTTGGAAAAACCCTATCTCCTCACATCCACCTGGGAAATCGCACGCAGCCGTATTGTCTGGCTGCTAGTCCTTTTCGTCACTAGCATGCTCACCTCGAACGTGTTGGAACTATTCGAAGACACGCTCGACAAAGTCGTTGCGCTTGCCTTCTTCATCCCGATGCTCATCGGCACAGGTGGCAACGCCGGTTCGCAAACCACCGCGACAGTCATCCGCGCACTGGGTGTGGGTGAAGTTGACAGAAAAGACTCCCTCAAAGTGCTCTGGCACGAAATTCGATCAGGATTGCTGCTAGGACTTTTGGTAGGATTAGCGGGCTTTGCGCGCGTCTATGTCTTCGAAGGCGATCTGCTCTTGGGGTTGACCGTCGCCGTGGCCCTGGCAGTGATCGTCCTGTGGTCCAATTCCGTCGGCTCGCTGTTGCCGATCTTCGCCTCACTCATTGGCGTCGATCCGGCTCTGATCTCTGGACCACTGATGAGCACGCTGGTCGATGCTACCGGCTTGTTTATCTACCTGACTGTGGCACAATGGATTCTGCGCTTGTGATATAGTAATCCTGAACAGCCAAAGGAGGTGTACTATGTTCAGCAAGGATTCGCGCATCCTGACATACGCAGCTACCATCGGCATCATATTCCTCGCGCTCATCACCACATACGTATTGTGGTCTGCCCTCGCCGCTTTTCAGCGGTTAGAAGCGCAAGCCGCCGTGACCGACTACGGAATCAGCGTTGGACAAACCACAACCCCATCTTATTTCGTCATTGTAGGCGATCGCTTGACGTATACCCTCAGTGTCGAAAACACACATTGGCAACAACTTCACTTGACCATCACCGATACCTTACCACTACACGTGACAACAGATGAACACCTGGCCGGAACTGCAATCTTGCCCGGTGGGGAGTTGGTGTGGACGCCGATCATTACACCTAGTGAAACGTGGATACAGCAAATCGCTGTCACAGTCGAAGTGGGATACACCGGGTCTTTAACCAATGTTGTGGAAATCACCAGCTTTGAAGGCCCCTTTGCAACATCAACTCACATGAATATTGCAGCATCGGAAATTACTCAAGCCTACTTCCCCTTGATCGTGAAAAATTATCCCAGGCTCGGCATGCTCCTGGTCAATCCCGGATTTGAAGGCATCGGCGTGCCGGTCGACAACATATCGCCCGTCTATGACAACTGGACGCGCGACACCTTCACCGGGGTGCAATACGGGGAAATCTACACACCAGAGGGCTGGGTCACATG
>JAFGSL010000239.1 GCA_016934645.1 Anaerolineae bacterium | reverse complement strand
GGGATGATTGCCCATCAAGCGCGCCGCTTCCAGCACGTTGAACGTGCCGGTGACGTTGATCTCGAAGTCCTCACGCGGATGCAAGACCGAGGTGGTGACAGCCACCTGCGAGGCCAGGTGAATGATGACACCGACGTCGCGGGCGGCGGTGGTGAGCAACGTCGCATCACGCACGTCGCCCTGGATGAGCCGGAAAGCGTCGGCGCCAAACGTCGCCCGCAGCCAATCGAGGTTCGCCAGTGCGCCGCGCCGCGAGAGGTTGTCGAAGATGGTCACACGCTCCCCACGTTGCAGGAGCCGATGGACGTAATTCGAGCCGATAAACCCGGCCCCGCCGGTAATCAAATAATGCATTGTAGAACCCCCCGCGTTACGATGGATCGGGTGAATTTGACTCAGGTGAAGCTTCAACCTGCTGTGCGTTGCTGACGAGGCTCTTGAAAGAGATACCCCAAACCAGGAGCGTCAGCGCGCCCAGGATGATGCCGGTGAAGTAGGGCAACGCATGAACGATCACGGCGTAGGTTAAGCCCGCTTCGTACGCAATGCCGAAGCCCCAGAAGAGCGCCTCGCGTACTGCGGCGTGAAACGATCCCAGTCCACCGGTCGCCGGGAACACCATGCCAAAGGCGCTAGACCAGGTGACGACTACGGCCCTGAGCACGCTATCGCCGCCAGGCAGGAAGGGGCAGGCCTGCAATCCAGTCAGAAAATACAAGATAGTCACGATCCACAAAACCACTGACCACAGCAACATCGCTCCCCCTTCGCGCACCGAACGCAGCGCGATCAGGCCATCTAGTGCATGCTGGACGGGCTTCAGCCAGCGTTCTGGATTGGGGACGCGCAACAGTTCCAGCACTCGTTGTGCCAGCGCCTCGATCTTCTGGGGAAACAACGCCACCAGAAAAAACATGACCAAAAGCCCCAAAGCCAGCACACCGCTCAGCCCGATGATCAATTGATAGGAAAGTGATTCACCGAGTTGCCCATCGGCGAGATAAATACGCAGTCCAGGTACAAAGGGCAGTGTTCCCACAAGCATAATAACAACGAGGAACATATCCAGCACGCGCTCCACCACCACAGTAGAGAGCGCCGCGATGACCGAGACCGGCCCGCGCGCACTGGCGGCGGCAGCCCGGGCGGGGTCGCCCAACCGCATCGGCAACACCCCGCTGACCAGATAGCCGATGTTGATCAAGCCGAAGGTATCACGGAGGGAGAGCTTGCGGCCCAACAAAATCCGCCAGCGCTGCGCACGGATAACGAGCGTCACCAGAATCAATCCAAGAGTCAGCAGGAGCCAACCCACCCTTACTTGTTGTAGCGCTGCACCCACCTCGGAATAATCTACATCACGTAGCGCAAAATAGAGGGCCACTGCGCTCAAAGCCAGGGTAACGATGATTTGCAGGCTTCGTTTTTTCATAGACGCTATTATACCACTTTCAAAAACCTTGCGAAGTTCAATTTGCAACCTACGCAAGGTTGACTATAACTCATAAGCATAACAATCCAACAATCGGACCAACGTTGATCAGGAGGAACTTATGCTCTTAGCCGTAGATGTAGGCAATACCAACATTGTCTTTGGCATTCACGATGGCGCGACGTGGTTGAAGCATTGGCGCGTGCGCACGGTGCGCGATAAGATGCCCGACGAGTATGGCGTGCTCTTCCGCGATTTTCTGCGCACGGCTGACGTGGCATTGGATGCATTGGAGCATGTCGCCATCAGCAGCGTCGTCCCGCCGATCACCGACCGGATGGAAGAGATGCTCAGGGCGCAGACCGGTGTATCGCCGTTGATGATCAGCGCTGCTATCGACACGGGCTTGACCTTCGCCGTGGACAATCCCGCCGAGTTGGGCACCGACTTGATCTCCGATGCCGTCGCCGCTTACAACCACTTCCACGACGCGTGCATCGTGGTGGACTTCGGCACGGCGATGACGTTCACCGCCGTGGATGCGCATGCGACGTTCCTCGGCGTCGCCATCGCGCCGGGCATCAATCTGGCGATGTCGGCGCTGGCAGGCGGGACGGCGCAATTGCCGCAAATCCGCCTGAACGCGCCGCCGCGTCCGATTGGCACGAACACGGTCCATTCGATCCAATCCGGCATCGTGCTGGGTTACGTAGGGATGGTGCAGAGCCTCATCGCGTGTTTTTGTGAGCAGATGGGCGTACAGGCGCAGGCGATTGCAACCGGCGGATTGGCACCGCTGATCGCTCCGATGACACACTGTTTCGCGGCGGTGGACGAATGGCTAACGCTGGAGGGCATCCGGTTGATCGCGTTGCGTAACAAAACCGGCGAATGAGCGAATGGGCGAATCAGCGAATCAGTGAATCGGCGAATAGACCACGATTCACAACGCTGAACTTAGCTGTTTGGGTACTCCTGCTGGCGCTGTTCGTGCGCGCGGCATGGCTGTTGCGCTTTCCGACCGATCCCATCGAGCCGGTGGATGCGGAAGGCTTTCATCTGCTCGCGGTGAATGTGCTTGCCGGGCGCGGGTTCGTCATCGGGTGGGAAGCGCCCTTTTGCCCGACAGCGGTACGCACACCGTTGTATCCCCTGTTTGTGGCCGGTATTTACCTTCCCCTCGGCGCGGATCCGGCGCGGGTACTGCCCCTGCACCTGCTACTCGAAGTCCTAACGACGACGCTGGTGATACGCTTGGGCTGCGATCTCGGCAGCAGGCAGGTAGGGTTGTGGGCGGGCGTGCTCTATGCCTGCAACGGCACGACACAGCGTTATACCGGCTATCTGCTCTCCGAAGCGCTGCTTATGCCGCTGTTGACGGCGGCTCTGTGGATGACCACGCGCTGCTTACGCCATCCCTCGGCTAGAAAAGCTGCCGTCGCCGGACTGCTTTGGGGCTTCGCCTTGCTCACCAAACCCAACGTGCAGTTCCTCGCGCTGTTCGTAGGTGGATTGCTGACATGGCGAATGGCGAATGGCAAATGGCAAATCACGCAGCACGCAGCACGCAGCACGTTTCTAGCCTTTTGGCTGGCCCTTGCCGTCGTGCTTTTCCCCTGGCTGTTGCGAAATCGCGTGGTAGCAGGCCGGTGGATGCTATCCACAGCCTTTGAGGAGAACTTGGCGCGGGTGAGCGCCGTGGCGACGTTGGCCGAGAACGAAGGGGTACGCATCGAACCGTGGACGGAGACGTGGGAATACTACTACCGTCGCCTCGTTTCTGAAGTAGGAACGCACTATGATTGGGATACACGCGCCCCGTTACCGGGAGAATGTGCAGAACAACAACGCCGACAGACTGAAATTGCACGTATGGCCCGCGACATCGTGCGCGCTCGCCCATTCAGCTATCTGCGCGCCCACCTGCGCGGCGTCCTGACAAGCCTGCGCGATCCCGGGCACCGGCTGTGGTACCACGTGCTGACGGGTCAAGACTGGGAGAGCACCGGTGTGGTTGCCGACATCGGGGCGCGGATGGCGTGGTCGCTGGAACGCGGCGCGATGGGAGATGCGCTGCACGCACTATGGACAGAACGGATCGCGCATCCGCCACTCCTGGCGGCGCTGCTATGGTGGGGATTGAGCGCCGCGCGCATCGCCGTGTGGTGGATGGGCGGGCGCGGGGTCTGGCGCTTGCGGCGCGAACCGTGGTTGCTACTGACACTGACCGGCAGCCTTGTCTACATGCTGCTGCTGCCGGGACCAATCACGCACGATCGTTTTTACCTGCCGGCAATTCCGCTTGTGGCGATGTTACTCGCTCTGGGAAGCTCTGGAGGGCGACGCGATCAAAGACTACAAAAGTCTCTCGAGGCGCCTGATTAAGCAAATATCTGCACTGAACAATAATCCGGCAAGGCGTAATACGTGCTAAGACTTTTGTAGTCTGGCTCTTAAACTGTCTCCGCAACGGGCGTCTCGGTGAACAATTGCTCGCGGATATCCTGGTTACTCGAACGCAGCTTGAGCGCCAACTCCGCCGCGATACGATGCATGATGTGAAAGCCGATTTCGGGATAATCGTAGCAGAGTTTAAGCAGGCGGTCGCGCGAAATGCGGAGAAGCTGTGTGTCTACCCGGCAGCGTGCCGAAGCCGAACGGGTGCCCTCATCGACCAGCAGAATCTCGCCGAAGGTGTCATTGTTGCCAAGCCCCGTGACCATCATCGGCTCGCTCCGAGTCGTCTGTGACTCTATAAGGATGTCCACCTGCCCGCGCGCCACGATGTAGAGCGCATCTCCAGGATCGTTTTGGTGGAAGATGTACTCTTCGGCGCGATAGCCAATCTCCTCGCACACCATCAAGACCAAATCAAGGTGAATTTCGTTGAGGTCGCGGAAGAGACCCGATTGTCTTAAAACACGCTTGCTTTCCTGGATGTGCATACGTATACCCCCAAAACCAAACTATAACTCAATCCACTGAAGATCGTCGGTGGTCAAATCCAAAATCGCACAGGTGGCGCAACGCCACCGCGTACGGCCAATCGCGCCGGGATTGATGAGCCGTGTGGTCCCAACCGTCTCGTCGTGAGGCGCATGAGTGTGTCCATGAATGACATAGCGGCGTTGTCCCTCCTCAACGGGAGCGCGGATCAGAGCCTCGAGACGCTGCCAGCTATCGCCGTGCGTCATAGCGATGCGCGCGCCGTTGAAACTGAGTTCATGAACGCGGGCCATTCGCTCCGCGCCGAAATACTCAGCCACCGCCAGCGCCAACTTGGGATCGTGATCCATATTGCCTCTGGCAATCCACACGTCGAAATCCGCAAACAGCTTGAGTGTCAACGCACCGGTCACATCTCCCGCGTGGAGCACAGTCCGCACCTGCGCCTGGCGGAAGCGCGCCAAGGCCAGGCCAAGCGTATGTTCCTCATCGTGTGTATCTGAGATCAGGCCAATACGCATTTGCATGTCTATCCCATTCCAGCCCAGGACGTTTGCCCGGGTTTAGTTCGCACGAACATCCGCAACCGTGACATCAATCGCTTCCATCGCACTCACAAGAGCATCGCGCTCAACCCCGCAGACTTTGACCATCATCGCGCCGCCGCCATCCGAGCGGTGGAATGTGCCCAGGGCAATGATGTCACCGCCGAGCGCGGCAATGCTGCCGGCGATGCGGCTGAGCGCCCCCGGTTCATCGACAAGGTGCAGCGTCAAGCGCACACCGGTCTGGCGCGCGCCCAGCATCTCCAGAATGGTCTTGAAAACATCGGTCTCCGTGATAATGCCCACCAGGCGATCGCCATCCATAACCGGAAGGCCGCTGATTTTACTGTCGGCCATGATCCGGGCCGCCTCTTCCAGAAGCGCATCGGGCGCAACCGTGACGATCTTCTTGGTCATAATCTCTTCGACCTTGAGCTTGGAAAGCAAGTAGCCCACTTCGTAGACGCTGAGGCTGGTTGCAGGCGACGGCGAGGCATAGAGCAGGTCTTTCTCGGAGATGATGCCGACGAGCTTCCGTTTCTTATTCACGATCGGCAACCGGCGCACGTTATGCTGGCGCATAAAGCTCAACGCCTCAGCCACCGGCATATCGGGGGTGATCGTCACAGGGTTAGTGGTCATACAGTCTTTAACTAACATACACGCCTCCTCAGTTTTTTTTCAAAATGCCCCTAGTTGGCATTGCACAATGTGCACCCCCATCTGGTCGGCGAAATAAGCAACCAGCATTTTGGGGATGGTGAACTCGGCAGCGACCTGCCACGCGCGAGCACAGGACAGCTTGCCATCGGCATCCAGCACGGCACGGATGGCATCCTCGAGGCCCTCGGGCACGGGGCGCTCCGCAATCCTGGCCGTCTCCCACCCTTTAGTGTGGCCCGGATAGCCAAACAGTCCCAGTTGACAGTG
>JAFGSL010000238.1 GCA_016934645.1 Anaerolineae bacterium | reverse complement strand
GTTTTGCACTTTCAGTAGTTCTGTTGTACAATTCAGACAGTCGGCGAAAGACGGCCGTTGAAAAAGGAGTTTTGGATGGCGCTTCTTGCTTATTCTCGTATAATGCAAGTGCTGAAGCTGGTGCATCTACATCTACTCCCTAGATCATAGAGGACTTTCAACAATGAGTGACCGTAAATCAGAGCCTGGATCGGGACAGAAGGACCAGCCTGACAATCAAGATGTACGGCGGACGCGCGGCCTTTCCCAACGGCTGCGGCAACCGTTGTCTCCGGGGCCAGAGATTTCAGAGACGGCGAAGCCTTCGGCGGCGCCTCATACACACCTGGTGGCTAAACCGCTTTCCGGGGTATCGGTTGCTGCGCCGGCGGTCGTGGCTGATGCCCCGCCGTCCGGTATACCGGCTGCGGGAGAGACCCAGCAGATCGGCGCGAAGTCTCAAGTTGCGTATGAGGGCCTGTTATCGGCAGGAATGCAACTGCAAGACCGGTACAAGGTTCTGGGTGTGATTGGGATCGGCGGCATGGGGGCCGTCTATAAAACTCAGGACTTGCGTTTTCCCGGTGTGCTGCGTCTGTGCGCTGTGAAAGAGATGATCAATACGGCGTCGGACCCGCAAGTGCGGCAGATGATTGTGCGCAACTTCGAGCGTGAGGCAAGTATTCTGGCGACACTGGGGCATCCTGCGATTCCACAGGTTTACGATTACTTCACCGAAGGTTCGCGTTGTTATCTGGTCGAGGAATTCGTGACCGGCAAAGACCTTGAGGCGCGCCTAGCTGAGGCTGAGGGCTTTTTCTCCGAGGGCCTGGTTGCCGATTGGGCCGTGCAGCTTTGTGAGGTGCTTTCGTATTTGCACAATCACAAACCGCGCCCGATCATCTTTCGGGACTTGAAGCCTTCCAACATTATGCTGGACGATCACAACCGGATCCGTCTAGTCGATTTTGGTATCGCCAAGCTTTTCCAAAGTGGTGAAAAAGGCACGATGATCGGCACTGAAGGGTATTCCCCACCGGAGCAGTATCGGGGAATCGCTGAACCGCGCGGTGATATCTATGCGCTTGGCGCCACGTTGCACCACCTTTTGAGCAAACAGGACCCACGCTTGGAGCCGCCTTTCTCTTTCCACGAGCGCCCTATCTACAAAACAAACCCCACTGTTTCCCGGGAATTGGTTGAGGTGATCGACAAGGCGCTGGAGTATGATGTTAACAAACGCTGGGGGTCGGCAGAGGAATTCCGGCGTGCTCTGGCTGCCAGCCTGTCGATGAAGATCGATAGCGGTACATTGAGCGATAAAACGGCGACTTTTGATGTTGGCGTGGTCAAGCCGCTATGGAAATTTGCCTGTGAGGACGAAATCCGCGGCTCGGTGACGGTGTCCGATGGTATAGTTTTTGTCCCTTCGTATGACCACAACGTGTACGCATTGACCGAAGAAAACGGCAAGTTCTTGTGGAAGTACCCTACCGAAGCTGGAATTGCTTCTAAACCCTGGGTCTCGGAGGGGATGGTCGTTTTTGGCTCGATTGATAAAGTGGTTTATGCGGTGGATGTTAAGAGCGGCCGCTTGTTATGGACAATGCCGACGCAAGGGCGGATCTTCTCCTCGCCTTATGGCGACTTAGGACACATTTTCATTGGTTCTGACGACCACCAGATTTACGCCATTCACCAAATGTCGGGCCGTCGCGCGTGGGTTTACGCGGCGGACGGCGAAATCCGTTCACGCCCGCTGGTGGCAGAGAGCCTGATTCTGTTTGCGTGCCAGATGGGGACAGTGTATGCTCTGGGTCTGAACCGCGAATCACGCTGGCGCTTCCGTGGTCGGCGCGGGTTTTTGGCCTCGCCGGTGATGCACAATGGACTGGTCTTCATTGGGTCGTTGGACAACAATTTCTATGCGCTGGACGCGCGCTCAGGTTGGGCTGCCTGGAAATACCGCGCTGGCGGGAGCATTGTCTCGACGGCGGTGATTTGGAATAACATGGTCTTTTTTGGCTCCGTCGATGGCTTTGTTTTTGCTTTGGATGCGGATGATGGGCGTGTTGTTTGGCGCTATCAAACCGAGAATCAAATCACCGGGGCGGCGAGTATTGCCGAAGGCAATCTGTACATCGGCGGTGTGGACGGTAATCTGTATTGCTTCGACGCGCTTACCGGGACTGTGCGCTGGCGCTATCAAACCGATGGCCCGATTACCGGCGCGCCACAAATTGCCGATGGCATTGTTTACGTAGGCTCGGCGGACCATTACGTGTACGCGATTCCGATGTGACCAGGAACTGTGGGGGTTGAATGACGAATATCAAGGCTTGGTTGCGTAGTAAATTCGGCAAGTCGGCGCGGCGTGAGCAAGCGGAAAGCGCCGCCGCGAGTTTGTTCAAAAAGCCGGAAACGGTCCCGGACGAAAGGATAGCGGTTCAACCTACCTCGGCAGTAGAAGTGCGACGCGCCTGGGAGGCTTCCGGTGTCTTCTCTTTTGGATGGTGTACCGATGTGGGGCGTGTGCGCAACCACAACGAAGATGCACTTTTCGTTCTGTCCGGCGAACAGGAGTCGAGTAATGCCGTGCCTCCGTTTGGGCTGTTTATGTTGGCCGATGGGATGGGCGGGCATCAATCTGGGGAACTGGCCAGCGCGTTGGCGTTGCGGGTGGCAGCCAGTTGGTTGCTCTCTCATGTCCTTTTTGCGCTAGTGGATGCTACGGATCGTGGAGCCGATCAACCTTCGTTAACTGACGTGGTCCGTGAGGCTGTCTCGCAGGCTAATCGGGTCGTCACGCGCGATTTCCCCGGCAGTGGTAGTACGTTAACATGTGGCATGATCCTCGGAGATCGCCTTTTCGTGGGCCACGTTGGTGATAGTCGTGCCTACCTGTTGCGCATCGGCCAACCCGCGAGGCAACTGACCAAGGACCACTCGCTGGTTAATCGTCTGATGGAGATGGGGCAGTTGACCGAGGAGGAAGCGGCTGTCCATCCACAGCGTAATGTGCTGTATCGGGCGATTGGTCAGGGCGCAACGTTGGAAGTTGATGTATTCACCTATGCGCTCGAGCCAGGAGATCGCTTGCTCCTGTGCAGCGACGGCTTATGGGGCGCGGTGGACGAACCAGAAATGTGGCGTTTGATCCAGGAAGCGGCGACGCCACAGCGGGCTTGCGCGCAGTTGGTCGATGCCGCCAATGCCGCCGGTGGCAACGACAATATCACAGTCGTTCTGGTCGAGACCTGGCACGAGCAGAGCGCGGAGAAGTAATGGCGACCATAGACTCGCAGAAAGATTACTATGCGATCCTGCAAGTATCCCTGAATGCGGATGACGACGAGATCAAACAGGCTTATCGTGAAAAAGCGCGTGATTATCATCCCGACAGCGGACATGGCGACGCAGAGCGTTTCCGGGAAGTTCAGGAGGCCTACGAAGTCTTGCGCGACGAAGTGTTGCGGCGTGCTTATGACCGCCAGCGGGAGAAGCGTGGACTTTCTGAGGATGCGCCAGTGGGCCTGGTCCTGTCTCAGAGTCGCACTGAGGCGTTGCCCCTGGATGAACCACAAGTGCTCTATGTTCTCGTCGATATTCAGCCCAACGCTGAACTGCAAAGGGATGTGACGCGCCGATACTTGAATGTCGCTCTGGTGGTAGATTGCAGTACCTCAATGAGTGGTGCGCGGATGCAGAATGTGAAGATTGCCGCTGCGGACCTGGTCGAAGCTTTAGGGCCTCAGGATCGTCTGGCGATTGTGGCCTTCAGCGACCGCGCCGAAGTGTTTGCGCCGGCTCAACCCGTCGACAACCCGCACACCTTCAGGTCTGCGCTAGCTGCACTGACTCCCAGCGGGGGTACCGAGATTTACCAGGGTTTGGCTGCTGGTCTGGAAGAGGTGCGCCGCTACGCTTCCTCGCAGATGGTTAACCACGTCATCTTGTTGACGGATGGCCGCACTTACGGGGATGAGACGCACGCGTTGACCACGGCGCGGCAAGCTGCCGCCGATAGCATCAGCATCTCCGCCTTTGGGATTGGCGAGGATTGGAATGATGAATTTCTGGATGCCCTGGCACGTAATGCCGGCGGGGTCTCTCGCTACATCCGCGCGCCCTCGGATGTACGCGCTGCTATCAAGCGACAAATCCAGGGATTGAGCAGTACGCTGCTGCAAAATGTGAAACTGGAAGTGAATATGGCGCCTTACGTTCACATCCAGGGCGTCTATCGTGCCGCGCCCTATCTGGAGATTCTAGAGAATTCTGAAAACCATATAGTTGCTCTCGGCAATGTGATGGCAGATGAACCGGTATCGGTGGTATTGGAGTTTGTCATCGATCAGGCGGTCACGGGTGAACGTCGTATCGCGCGGCTGGATCTGGTGGGGGAAAAGATTGATGCTCCTGAACCGGTTCGCTTGCGCCAGGACGTCAACGTGACGTTTACGTTGGAGCCGAAAGAGGAGCCGGTTCCCACCAAACTACTGGACCGCCTGGCCCGGCTGAGCGTTTTTCATCTCCAAGAAAGAGCCTGGAAGGCTTTGGGCTCGGGGGACGTACATCAAGCGACGACCTGCCTGGAATATGCCGCAACCCGGTTGTTCGATATGGGGCATCGGGATCTGGGGCAGGCCGCGATGTTGGAAGTCAGCCGCCTTGTCCATGGCGGTGATCCAACCAAGGAAGGACGCAAGAAATTGCGCTATGGCACGCGAAGTCTGACATCCCCTATGTGATAGATTCGGGGCCAGTGGGAGGAAAAGAGCATGACACAAAAAACAAATAAAGTTGTTTGTCCCTCGTGTGGGGCGGAAAACCTGCCCGGAACACTCTTTTGCATTCAGTGTGGTACCTACCTGCCATCGGGTGGACCCTTGCGCACGGAACCGCTTCCCGAGCAAGAGGATGGCCGTTCGGCTCGTCCGCGTCAGGGCGACAAGGAGGGTGAAGACGTATGGGCGCTAAACATTGAGGTCGAAGTGCTGAATACCGGCCGGAAAACTTTACTCTCGGCAGACCGTGAAATTCTGGTTGGGCGCTTGGATGCGGCTCACGGTGTTTTCCCGGAGCTGGATATGACGACCGATGGCGGCCTGGAGCAGGGCGTTTCGCGGCGTCATGCCCGGATTTACACGCGCGAGGGCACATGCTTTGTTGAAGACCTTGATAGCACCAATGGCACCTTCTTGAATGAAGAGCGGATTACGCCCTATTTACCTTATGCTTTTCGAGACGGGGACCTATTGATGTTTGGCACAATGCGTTTGAAGGTGCACATTTACCCCAATCGTTAATGGTTCAGAGGAGCGAATATGGCACACACTATTTTAGTTCATATTATGAACGAAGATGCGATTCTTGGGGAGATTGAGGAACTTCCCGATCAAAACACGCCGTTTCTCAAGCTCTCCAGTCCACGCTTACGAGATGGGCGCGATGTCTCCTATTTCTTGCCGGATACGAACGTCGTACTGTTACCCTGGACCCGCATCCACAGCATCGAAATCATGCCCACCGAGGGAGAAGAAAAGCTTGTTACCTTTATCCGCGAATAATCTCGAAGCGAATGTTCGCGATGTTCATCCGTTGGTGTTGGTGGTGGATGACGAACCCCGCATCATCCGCTTTGTGCGCATTAATCTGGAAATGGAAGGCTTCCGCGTGGTCGAAGCCGCCAATGGGTTGGAGGCTGTGGATCAAGTCCGCGAGAAAATGCCTGATGCAGTGCTGTTGGATGTTTCGATGCCAGAACTGGACGGCTTCGAGACTCTCAGGATGATCCGTGAAATATCCAGCGTGCCGGTGGTGATGTTGACTGTGCGTAGCTCTGAAGAGGATAAAGTGCGCGGTCTGGACCTCGGGGCGGATGATTACATCACCAAGCCGTTCAGCCCGCGTGAGTTGGTGAGCCGTCTGCGCGCTGTTCTGCGCCGGGTGCAGGTGGTATCACCCACCGGTGCCTCCATCTTGGAAATTGACGATCGCCTCAGTCTGGATTTCAATACCGGTGAAGTCCTGGTGGAAAGGGAGCGCATCAAGTTGCGTCCCCTCGAGTTCCGGTTACTCCGCCACTTGATCGAGAACGCCGGATGGACCGTCCCGTACAGTACATTGCTTTCTAAAGTGTGGGGCTATGAATACAAGGACGCCGTTTCCTATCTGCGTCTGTACATCAATTACTTGCGGAAGAAGATCGAACCTGATCAATCAAATCCGCGTTACATCTTCACGGAGCGGGGGATGGGCTATCGTTTCGTAGACTTTCGCCGTCAGCAGGCGGAAAAATGATGGGGGCTACGTGAAGGCTTACAAAATCGTGATTACCGGCCCGTTCAATGCCGGTAAGACAGCCTTTATTCATGCCGTTAGCGACATTGCTATGGTGACGACCGAGCGGCGCATTTCCGATGCCAGCATGACAACCGCGGGAAAGTCGGAGACAACCGTCGCTATGGATTATGGACAGAAACGGCTTGGTGATGCGTTGTTGCACCTGTATGGCACCCCGGGACAAGCCCGTTTCGAGTTTATGTGGTCGATTTTGGCGAAAGAGATGGATGCGTTCGTGTTGCTCGTGGACAGCACCGACAGGCTCAGCTTGATGGATGCCAAGCAAGTGATGCGGCAGTTCCGTAAGCAAGCCAAAGTGCCTTATGTGGTGGTGGCTAATAAGCAGGATCATCGCGCGGCTATGCCGCCGGCAGAAATTCAACGGCTTTTGGCTGTGTCGAAGGACGTTGCAGTGATGCC
>JAFGSL010000237.1 GCA_016934645.1 Anaerolineae bacterium | reverse complement strand
GCGGTTGGGCGCCCTCGCGTGAGGAGAAGCGGCGGCTATGGCTTGGCGGGCCGCCGTACAGCGCGAAACCGTAGTTGTCAGCCAGTCCCGCATGCCATTCCTGGACCAGGCTCGTCACGTCCCACGTGTACCAAGTATTGAGCGCCGAACCGATGGTCTGCGTCGCAGCCTCTGCGCCGACCGCCGGTGCGCTGTTTGCAGTCACCGTCATCTCCTCCCACGGGGAGGTCACCGTCGCCAAACCGACGGTGACGCTCTCCACCCCGCCGGCGGTCTCCAGATATGCGCCGAACGTGGCGGCATTGATCGTTGCGCCGTTCGGAATCGCCGAAAGGTCGAAACGCACCAAGGCGACGATAGCCGGGTTGAGCGTGTCGGATTGGAAACCTTCGACAATGTAGGCATAACCGCCATAGTTCGTATCGGGCTGGTTGCCAAAGATGAACGTATCGGCGACCGGCAAGCCCTGCCATTGCGCCAACGGCGTCTGTATGGCAGGCGGTGCGTTCGCGTCATCTTCAAGGAGCGGCCACAACCTGGCCGCCCGGCGCCCCCCGCGCTCAGGCCGGTCTCCGACTGCGACCACTACTGCATCTGTCGCCTGCGCAGCGGTTGCCGGACTCCACGGCGGGGTTTTGGCGATCACCTCGCCCGTCGCCATGTCGAGCATCACGACCACATACCAGTAGAACGGATGCGCGGCATCCGCGTCCAGATAGTGTAATTGCGTGCTAAACGCCGGAGTGATGGCGACGTAATCGCCGTCTGCGCTCAGGCCACGGTAGATGATCGCCAGCATGAACTCCTGCCCGGGACGGAGGGGGTTGTGCCATTGGAGATAAGTCCCCTCGCCGGGCCGGAAGCCTGACGACGGATCCCACACGAGGTCGAACTGCTCGCGCGGGCAACAATCGAGCGGCGGTTTGACCTCGTAAAGCCGGGGCTGCGAGGTCACTTCGACCTCCGGTATGGACTGGCTGGCGCACGTATATGCGTTCTGCACTGCTCCCACGACGTAGGAGTAGACCTGATTCGGCTTGACCTCGGCATCGAGGTAGCGGCTGGCATCAGGGGCGGCCGTATAGATGACCGGCGATTCTCCCTCGCTGTAACGATAGATGCGGAATTCTTGCAGGAACGGCGAAGGCTCTGTTGCCCACTGCACTTGCGCCGTCCAGTCGTATACGCCGCCGGGTACTGTCGTGATGTCCATGATGATGGGCGTTATCGGTGTGATGGGATCGGTCGGGCACAGGAGGCCGACCGGCGCTGTGACCAACGTACTGCGGTTGCCGCTTTGATCGACCGACTGTACCCGGCACGCCGGGGCGAGCGGGTAGGGCGGCGAGTAATACTCGCGCAGGTCAACGTGGATGCCGCCGGTCGCGGTGGGGACAGTCGTGATCATCATCTCCGGCCCGCCGTCGAAGGAGCAGTACAGCAGGTGCCACGCCACGTCCGGGGCTTCCGGGCAGGTTTCGACGATGATCTGCGTCCCCTCAACCGTCACGTGCGGCGCACACGGGGGGATGCGGTCGTACACTTTGCCATAGGCCGGCTCAGACCAGGCGCTCAGGTTGCCGGCAGCGTCCACCGCACGCACACGGTACCAGTAGACGGTGTACGTGATCACGTCCGCGTCGGTGAAGACGCTCTGCGCCGTCTCGCCAATCTGCGACCAACACGTCTCCGGCGCAGCGCTACACGTGGCGACGGTCACGCTGGCGGTCATATTGGTCGAGCGGTAGAGCCGGTAGCCGGTGCTGTCAACGATTAGCGGCGTCCACGTGAGCACGATGGAGGCCGTGAGCGGCGTCGCCGTCAAGCCTTGCGGCGTCGCCGGCGGCAAGGTATCCACCGGCACGGTGCTGATATAATCGCTGAACTGAACCGTGTCGGTGGGCCAGCGGCGCGGTTGGCCGAGAAGATCGCGCGCGGCGACGCGGTAATAATACGTCTCGCCGTAGGCCAGCGCCGGATCAGCGTCCAGGTAGAAATAGTCGTATTCCAGGTACGTGGTCGTGGTGGTGGGCGTGGTCGCCGGCATAGGCAGCACCGGACGGTCTTCACCGTCGGGCTGCACGTTGATGCGCGTGTATGGCCCGCGCGCGCTATCGGCGCGAAAGACATCGTAGCTGGCGTTCCAGGTGGCGGGCCAGCCCTCCACGCCCTGACCGCCGGGCACATCCCAGGCTAGGTAAATTTTCCGGTCGGCCTTGCGGTTCTGCTGCGCCCTGGCCCAGTCGAACGAGACTTGCAGCGCCGGGCTGATGACAGTAACGGCCTGTAAATTAGCCGGTGGATCGAGCGGGGTGATCTGCCCGGCCGTGATGGAGATCGGGCTGAGGAGTTGCGTTCCGTCGCTGTGAACAACTTCCACCCGGTACTCGTAAGTCGCACCAGGTATTGTCGTCTCGTCCAGGTAGCCCCAACCCAACACCAACGCCACCCGGTAATGAGTATTGACGAGATGGTCGGCCAGCAGGGGATTGTCGTCCAGCATGGCGTACAGTTCGGCGACGGTGGTCACCTCAGGGTAGCGCGCCGTGAGCCAGGCCCAATCCGGCCCCAGTATGGCGAGCGCCGTCGCTTCGTCCGTGATCCTGGCAATGTCGGCAGTCAGGAGTTGTCGCTCCCGGTAAACGTTGAACGTCGCCGCGCCGCCGCACCCACACGAGTAACGCCAGCGCAACAGCACCGCCTCCTCGCTCGTCGCCCACATCAAAACCGGCGCTTCCCCTGTACAGGCGGGATCGTAGGTGCGCAAAACCGCCGGTAGGTAAATGTGGAAAGGCAGCGTGAGTGGCTGTGTAATGGCCAAGGCCGGATTGAGGTCGAGCGCCATAACCGGCTGATAAGGGCTGTTGCCCGTGCTATTGACGGTTGCCAGCAGCAGCGCCAGGGCCAATGCGGCCACACTCACCGATACGAATAGCTTCAAGGTCTTGTTATACATTTTTCCCCCTCCCAGTTGGCAATTCTAGCGCGCCACGCTCAATAGCCTCTCAGGATAGCTGGCAAATACACATGCTCAGAATAGAATGGCGTCTCGTAAGCGCCGATGTCATAGCCTGCCACGCTGTCACCATCCCCGTCCAGCGGCCGCGTTCGTCCATCGAAATCGTCGACCGGCGCATCTATGGCCGAGCCGGCGTCAATGGCGTGGGAACCCTCCCGTAGGTGAAAGTTGGCCCTGGCAGGATTGACGAACAGCGGATCGTCTACCACGGCATCGTCGCCGTAGATTTCGCCCTCAGTACCCCGAAATCCGTCGATCAGATTGTGATCTATCGTAACATTTTGCGCCAGAACGCCGGGACCGAAGGCAATCTGGAAATAGAAATTCTGGCTGGTGATGTTATTGCGGATGACGACATTGTGCGCCAGTGGATTGTCTATCAGGATACCACCACCCCATTCTGTCCACCCGTTGTCGTAAAAAGTGTTGTTGATGATCTGAACATTGGTCATAGGATGTTGGAGCGCATCGCCGTTGATGCTGACGGAGAGGCCCAGGTAGCGGTTGTGATAAGCGATATTGTTGTAGATCGCGATGTTTTCCAGCAGCCCTCCGGACTCGGAAGCCAGTGCGAACCCGTTTTGGCCGGACACATCGTGAACGACGTTCTGAAACACCGCGATGTCGTGTGTATACTTATCCCAGGCATCCACATAAATGCCCATGGCCTCGACGTGATGGACGTGATTCTGATAGACCGTGCCGTTGGCCGCGCCATCCTTGACACAAATGCCTTCTTCCTGACAATCGAAAACCTCGTTGTTTTTGATCTCAAACCCATCCGTGCCGGCCAGAGTCAGACATTCCTGCCAGATGTCTGTGCAAGCGTGTTCCACAACGTTGCTGTCAATCGTGATGTGATCGCCACCCCACACACCGATACCGGACGAGACGCTGTTATAGGTGGAATTGTGCATCACCGTGATGTAGCTTGAGTCGCGGACCATAATGGCGGCGTTGTCGTTGTGCGGTCCGGCATTGATGACGCGCAACGCGGAAACGACGATGTGACTCTTGTCCAAAATGTAGAACAGGCCGACCACATCATCGGTCAGAGTAATGCCGTTGCCATCCAGCGTCGCCGTCTCGCCTGGGTAGGCGGCGTAGGTAATGGGCTGCCCGGCGCTCCCCGAATTCTGCGGGATGACCTGCTCGCCGTACACACCTGCCCGGATATAGACCGTATCACCGGCACTCAATGTATCCGCCGCCTTCTGGATCGTGTGCCAGGGATAAGCGATGCTCCCTATGTGGTCATCATTACCGGTTGGAGCAACGTAGTAGACCGTTTCAGTTGTCGGGGCAGCGGGCTGTGCATCACAGGGAATGCCTGATATAATCAGTACCAGTCCACATAACATCAGTAGTTTGTTCATTGTTATCAAAACGCTCCATAGCAGGTTTTTTCAAGTTTTGACCATCCAACCGCGAGCACGTGTCGGGCAGCGCTTTCCACAGCCCGTTATTTTTGAATCTCGCTACACTTTATCCGCCAGCGAATATCACAAAAGCTTCCACCTTCCATAAGCGACTGGGTGCGCATGTATTCCACCTCAGGGCCGGTTACTTCCTCCATCAGGTAGATATCGGAGTCACAAACCAGGACGACGCCGAGTTCAGGCTCACCTAACTCACGAAAGAAATCAGCGTAGATACAGCGCGAGACGTCGTACTCAACCGCTTCAGGCTCCCACTTGAGGATTTTGAATTCCAGATCATTCTCCCGAGTTCGTAAACCATCCAGTTTTTTGATGCTTTTCCACTTTTCTCTGGGATTCCCTGGGATGCCTGCGCCAATCTGCTTGAACCTCTCACGACACCACGCTCGCAAAGCACCCAGAATGAGGCAGTTGGCCTGTTCCTCGCCAAGCTCTGCGCGAACAGCTTTAAGCACTGGAATAAGCACCTGCGCCTCTGCTTTGTACTCATCCATCTTTGAGATGGCTTGATTGAATTCGTAAATCATGGTCTCCTCCTCTTATTGCAATCCTGTTTACGGTCTGTAAAGAAACAATTTCCCGCTCGGGCCGGTCTCTGACCGCACCCGCCCACGTCTGAGATTACGGCGGTGCGGTCGGAGACGGCGCGATCGGAGACTGACTACAGCTTTTGCCTGCGAATGCAAGATGGTTCTCGCGTTCCGGCGCTGCCAGGCCAGTGCTAGCCCATGGCTGGAATCAGCCCGAGTTGCTGTAGCAAGCCCAGCATATCGCTATATTCCCACTGCTCCGCGATCTTGCCGTCCTTGAAGTGGCAGACACTGCATCCCACGATGTTGACGCGTTTGCCGGTCGGAGGAATGCCCATTGATGGTGAAACGCCGCTGTGGGTGGCTTCCCAGGTCCAGCGAAAGACCACCGTGTCGCCTTCGATGATCATCTCGTCGACGGTCGTGTGGTTGTCGCTGAACGTAGCCAACGTGCCGGCATCGGCTTGCATATTGTCTGCCTTGCCCACGACAGGCGGGAAGGGGATGCGCTGGAAGACGACGTCGTCCGCGTAGATTGCGTAGGCTGCGTCTACGTCTTCCTTGTGCCAGAAATCGTCCAACATCTTGGTCAAAGCTGCTTTCATTGCTTCGGGTGTCATTTCTTCATCTCCGTACTAACGTCTGAGGCTGATCGGTTGAAATAGAATGGATATGCTTTCATTTTTTGAAATTGTTTTGGTATGGCTCCCTCCAGGTTCATAGAATCGAATTGTCCTACAGGGTCCTTCCGCTCTGCGGTTCGTCTCGCTATCGCAAAACAAGAGGCAGATAGACGCAATGTGCGGACGGTTCGGAGCTTTCACCGCTCTGCCAAAAGCCGCCTGAAAGCGTATAGTTCCCGCCGCTTAGCGATCCTGCATCCGGCTGGCCAATTGTGCCGCCGAGTTGGTACCCATTGCCCATGCTAAAGGTGACCCCGCCGCTGTCAATCGTGTGCCACGTCAGGTCATAGCCATTGCCCGATTGCGCGCGCGCAAGGCTAGACACAGAGAGTAAAATAATGAGAGTGATCGGAATCACCATTCGTGATCTCATTGCAGCCTCCTATTGTAGCGTTGCCAACATCTTGATGACGCCTTTGCCTTGCGACACATCCAATTTCTCCAGCGCCTTGCCGATGACTGCACCCTGCGGTGGATTGGGACCGGCCTTCATCGCGTAGCCGGGTGTCGAAGAGGCCACCAGCAAATCGCCGGGAAGAATTGCGCCGTTCTCCGCCGTCACCTTGACCGGCACGATGCCGACGACCGCCAGGGGAATCGTGCCCGTAATTGGCCCCTCGACCGGATGGCCACCGATAAAGCCGGGCTGGGTGGAGTAGACGCCCACCACGCTGGTCTGGTAGGGTTTGGTGGAGCGGACGAGCGTGCCATTGGAGCCGATAGCCAACACGTCGCCCGGCTCTAACCCCGCGACGGCCGGCAGCATTTCGGCGAAGTCCTCGGCGGGGGTGGTCCAACCGACGTCAGAACGCCCCTGGCCACTGCTAGTGATGCGGAATTGCAGGTCAAAGCTGTCATCCCGGCTGTAACCGGTGATAAAGTTGCCGCCGCCGTTACCGTCAACGTCGCCGGCATTTTGCAGGTCCAGCACAGCGCCGGCACCGGATTGATCAAACTCGGCGAGCGGCGAACCGCCATTACCCACCATATAAGCCGCACTGCCATCGCCGATGTTGTACAGCACCATGGTCGAGTTGATGTGATTTCCGCCATTGCTCTCGAAATATGAGCTGTTGGCGCCGGTGTAGATCCGCACCCCGCCGTTGGCCCGCACCCGGAACTGGTCATTGCCGGTTGAGTCGAAATCGGCGTCGGTCGAGTCGGCCCAGACAAATGTCCCCTGGTGCAAAGCCCTGGCGCGACGGCCGGCTGCGAAGCTGTAATTGCCCTGAGCTACATTAAAGGCGCCTCCTGGAATCGTAGCATACGTGCCACTGACGATATTTGCCAAGCCCCCACCGATGGTGGCATCTACACCACTGGCGGTGTTACCTGAACCTCCACCGATACTGGCTCCTGTCCCGCTGGCCATGTTGCCTATACCACCGCTTACGGTAGCCGCTTGTTCAGTGGCCTGGTTGTTTGAACCACCCCCGACCGTAGGAACCCACCACCCGCTGGCGACGTTGTGATACCCCCCACCAATGGTAGCGTTTTGGCCACTGGCTGTATTCCACGAGCCTCCCCCGATCGCGCTATAGTCACCGCTGGCTGTGTTCGGGTTCATAGCCGAACTGCCCCCGCCGGCGATCACTGCCCCCAAGCCACTGGCGGTGTTCGCTTGACCTCCACCTACGGTGGCGTATATACCGCTGGCGATGTTGTTATACCCCCCGGCGATGGTAGCATCTCCGCCACTGGCGGTGTTGTTATGTCCCCCACCGACGGTGGCATAAGAATCGTAGGCGGTGTTGCTGTCCCCCCCGCCGATAGTTGTACCTTCGGCGATGGCGGTGTTGCCAGCGCCGCCGCCAACAGTGGCGTCATAGCCGCTGGCGGTGTTGGCCCCACCCCCGCCGACGGTGGCATACCAGCTACTGGCGGTGTTGTTATATCCTCCGCCGACGGCGGCATAGTCGCCGATGACGGTGATGTTGTAGCCCCCGGCAATCGTGCCGTGTGTGGCGGTGACCACGTTGCTTTCACCACCGCCCACGGCGGCATAGCCGCCCGCAACCGTGATATTGTAGCCACCAGCGATGGTACCGTAGAACGCCGGAACCAGGTTGCTCTCGCCGCCGCCAATGGTGGCCCTGAAGCCACTGGCGGCGTTCGAGTTGCCGCCACTCACGGTGGCATCCGTGCCGCTGGCGTGGTTTCCGTTCCCCCCACCGATAGTTGTACCTTCGGCGATGGCATCGTTGCCTATGCCCCCGCCAACGGCGGCATAGGCTCCGGTGACGGTGATGTGCGCCCCACCGGCCACTGTGGCTGCATAACCGGTCACGCTGATGGATTCGCCCCCGCCGATGACCGACATCGGCCCGCCGGCATAATTGAGCAGCCCGCCGCCGATGAAGGAGTGGTCGAATGCGGCGTGGTTGGCGTCTCCACCGGCGACGACGCTGTAGTCACCCTCCGCGTGGTTGTACTCGCCGCCGCCGACGGTGGCCATGTGGCGGCCGGCCGCATTGTGCCCACCGCCGCCCACTGTGGACATCTCGCCGTAGGCTGCGTTGCCCACCCCGCCACCCACCGTGCCATAGAGATCATAGACGCCGTTGACCGCACCGCCCACGCCGCCGCCGCCGATACTCGCGCCGTATACACCTGCCCAGGCCACGTTGCCGCCGTATCCGCCGATCACGTTGGGGCTGGTCGCGTTTGGTTCGAGACGCAGCGCGGGCGCGCCGTTCACGCCCAGCGTCAAACTCACCGCATCGGTGGTGCCCAGGAAGTTAATGAGCGGATTCGTACCGGTGTTGCCAGTGAGCGACCAGTACGCGCCGCCCGCGCCTGTATCATCGTTCCCGCAGACCCACAGCGCGCCGTTCCACTCGGCGATTTGGCCGTTCGCGCATGTCTGCGGCAGGCGATACGGCGCGCTCAGACTCAGGGTGACGGCGTCGCCGCTTGCAAGTTGCGTCAATCCTGTCCCGGCGTACACCTGCGTGCCGCTGACGACGACCGAAACATCGTCCACGCCGTCGGCGAAACCCGGCGGCACGTCGCGCAGTCCACTCCACGGCGCTGACAAGGCGTAGAGCGCGTAGGGCACAGCCGTGAGCGCCTGGCGGCCCAACTCGATCACAGCGGCATCGCCGGGGCACTGCACGCGGATCCCCAGCCAGCGCGCGTCGCCGGTGAAGACATCCGCACCGAAATCCAACGCCACGGTGAACAGCCCGTCGGTGATCGCCACCGTGCGGGTGATGGGGCTGCCCACCTGGACACCATCCTGCGCCGCGTCGTAGAGGCGGAAAGCCAGCGAGCAGTCGGCGTTGACCGGTTGCCCGTTATTCTTGAGTTGGCCCTGGTAGGTGAAGGTTGTGCTCAGTGGAGCCACGGGCGCTTTCTCCACCCACAAGGGCAATTCCTGCGCCAACCCCGACGTGCTCAACGATACCAGCGCGAGCAACCCCAGCACTAATGCGACTACCACAAGCAGTATGGTCGGTTTCAAGCCTTTGCTATTCATGTCTCCTCCTTCTGAAATTGTCTGATGATTAAAACCTTCCGGATGATGGGGATCGAACACAAAGTGATAGATTTATTTGAGTGTCACCGGCAAGTAAACGCGATGCCCCTCCCAGGGATCAGCGAGGGCTTCCTGGCTGTAATTCGACGATACATCCATCTCATCGAAGGCCGTAATGACGTAGTAGTTTGTTTGTTCCAAGCGTGGGCTGATCCGATCCTCGAAAACTGTGTCCAGGCTCAGGCCAATCAGCTCGTATGGCCCACCGGCAACGGCGGACCGGTAGATGCGATAGCCGACGATGCCGCTCGTGTCCGGGGCTTGCCATACCACCAACACGCGTCCGCTGTCAGGGGCGCGCGACGCGACAAGGGCGCGGGGCGCGGGCGGCCGACCGATCTCAATCGCAGCGGTATTGTTCCCTTCGTCGCTCTCGGCGATAGTCCCCTCCGCGTCGGCGCTCACGGTCAGCGTCTGAACGCCGGACGGCGCTAACCAGGCTACACTGACCGTCGTGGAAAGATTGGGGGCCAGCGGCCCAGGTACACTCACCTGACCGATGCTGCTCCCGGCCTCCAGGTCACCATGCGCGAAGTGCACGATGAACGGGCCATCCACCGCGGCCAGTCCCCGGTTCAAGACGGTGGCGCTGATGTTGATGGTCTGTGACATCGGGTGCGCATCTGATACAGTGACCTCACGCAGCGTCAGATCAGGCGCAGCCATCGCATTGAGGCTGTACAAAGTGCCGTTCGTGTCGGCAGTCATCATCCGCTCGTAACCTGACGCCGAGGAAGTGCCTTGCTTTATCCCGAAGGCATGCAGGTCGCCAGTCATAGCGTCAACATCGAAGGCGATTTGCCAATCCAACACATCGTCCTGGGTGAGAAAATCAACCGGCCCCCAGGTCATTGTGGGTTGCGTCAGATCGGCGACAGCGACGGCCATTTCTCCTACATAGCCTTGCGTGTTGGGACGATCAAATCCTCGGAACAGCACGACAGCCCGGTCTTGGCGATCTACCGCGACGCGGGGATGCTCGGCGGCAATCTGCGTATTGACAGGCGTTACCTCCCACTCCTCATTGTGATAGTAGGCAGCGTACAGATAGTCATGGCCGGCGCCACCGAGATCGCCGGAGGGCAGCAATCCGCGCACGGTAAAGACAATCAGCGGGTTGCCGGCAGTGTCGAAGTCAATCGAGGGATAGAGTACACCGATTGGCCAGCCAGTCTGCGATATCGGTTCGGTCCAGGTCAGACCATCCCAAGCCGCATACACCAGATGGCGATCCGAGGCAGCGGTTTCGTTCAAGTCGCCGTCGGGATCGCGTATCCAGACGGCCCAGATCTGACCAGCACCGTCGTATGCCAACTCGACTTCTAGTTCAGTCGCCGGGTTAGGGCTGATAGGGGTTGGGGCGCTCCAATCGGTGCCATCCCAGGCCGCGAAGTAGATTTCCCAATCCCCCTTGGTTGCCAAGAGACCGTCTTCGTCGTGAACCCAAGCCGCCAGTGCTCGACCACGGCTCATGTCGGCGGAAAGGGCAACACGCCCGTCGGGCTGGGCGTTATCTGTCAGTCGGGCTGCCGCGCTCCACGTGACGCCATCCCACACGCTGAAGTACAGTTCCTGGTTCGCGAGCATCGTGTCCAATGTCAGATCATCATCGGTATAGTCGCGGGGCAGTTCGTTCTGCGTCCAGACAGCCAGGGCGCGATCCGGTGCAAAGAACACGACTTTCGGATCGGTCTCCCACCGGTCGTTGTCCGTGATGCGCTGCGGGCTGTTCCAGCCATAGCCGTCCCACAGGCTGGCGACGACTTCGGGGTTGGGCTGGCTAGGATCCACACTTTGATCCTCAATCCAAATGGCCATCGCGTGACCGGCGTCATTGGTGGCAATTGCTGGCGCGGCAAAGATCACAGGATGTTCATCTTCCTGGGTCGAGCTTGACGGGGTAGTACGAATCCACAACTGTGTCCGATTCGGAGCGATGCCCGGTGCTTGTCGCGTCAATGTGCGTGGCGGCCATCCGGCAGGCGAACAGCCCTCAGGGAAGGAGGCTTCCACAAAGTCAATCGGTCCCCAACTCCATCTCTCTTCCCAGAACCACAAGTCGATTTTGACCCACGCCTCACCCGATACGGCAAAACGGGCGCAGGGATTATCTATTTCACAGTAAGGATCGGTAACCAGGAAAACTATGGGGAACTCGGCCATGAACTGCGGCGTGGCTCGAATGCCCGCGCTGGCCAGTCCTAGCAGGATGTCCACATACAGGTCGAAATTAACGTGTGCTCCTAGTGCTGGGGTGAGTCGACCACTCGGCACCCCATCTTCCGCCTCAAGATTAAGGCTCATGGTCAGACGACCGTCTATGCCGAAGTCCAGCCGCATACCGATCGAGATCAGCCCGGCATACGTCCACAATATGCCGTCATAGACCGTTTGTTCAAACGTGATCAACTCCCACGTCCGGTCGTAGAGTGCGTAATAGTTAGGACGGCCATGATAGCGCCGGTCATCCCGGCTATAGAAGTTTGGTGTGAGGGTGTATGTCGTCTCTTCGAGACCCAATTCCTCAAGGACGTCCACATCCAACAAGGTCGCGTCCAATTCACCGACCGCCTGGGCCGTCCACGTGCCACTGATGGAGAACGTTTCGGTGAAATCCACATCTGAGGCAAGCCGGTTGTGCAGCGTGCCGAGGAGCGGCAAGCTCAGGTCTTCTTCCCAAAAAGGTGAAATGGATGGGACGGTAGCGCGCAGCGTGTATTTTTTCTCGACTGCTGACCAAATGATGCGCCATTCATCCAACCAACCAAACGATGTTCGCTTGGCGGAATCCCAGACGACGACCGTGCCCTGCCAGGGTTCCTCGCTGATGACGCCGTAATCGTTGGCCGCAATCACGGTCAGCGTGTGATTGCCAGGTGTCAATGCGCTCATGTCGAATTGGGCCGTCCAGCCGTTCGCCCCGTGCGTATCGGTGATGGTTTCGTCGCCGAGGGTGAAGCGCACCCAACTGATCTCGCTATCAGACGGTAGGGGAGCAACTTGGGCGGTAAAGGTGTTCTCGACCGCCACACGCTGTCCCTCCGGAAGGGTGAGTAGACTGAGGTAGGTGCCGAAGGTATTGTCGCCGGGCGGGCTGCCGTCGATGGAGGCCGTCACCTCCGTTATCACCGGGCCGCTGGTAATCTCGTGGGTCAGGTGGATATCGATTGCCAACCGATCGCCTGGGCGAATGACGAGCGGCAGTGGATCCGACCAACGGTAGGCAATCAAATCCCCGAACAGATTGTACTCATGGTGGGTCGCGGCGATGAGCGGATCGATGAGAGGCCTGGGATCCCCCAACCACCGTTCGGGGATGGTTTCAAAGGGAGGGAAGTTATAGTCGGTCGCCGGCGCCGTGATATTGGCGCTCCCGCCCTCAGGCCACAGGAACAAATCGTAGTAACCGTCCGCCCGAGCCACTGTCTCGTGGAACGCGTCTCGAAAGGCGCGGACGACGGCGTAGGTTGCCGGCGTGTCGTCCGGCCCATACGTTACCCGCCCAGTGATGTCAGCTTGCGGCACGACGACCATGCCATCTGAAAAATCAGCCCCCCGTGGCGAAATTGCCCCGACGGCTACACGCGAATCGGAGCTGCCGGCGGTTGTCACATCGCCAATGTCGACCTGGGCGCTGAAAACGCCTTCTCCATTGGCGGTGGTCATAGTCATGACAGGCATGGCCCGGAAGACGTAATCCCACGCCGACGCGCGCCACGTGCCCAGGATGCCAATCCCTACCACTTCACCCGGGGCAGCATGTCCGGTAACGGATAGCGGCTGCCCCACAATGATCCTCTCCGGCGCTTGAACATTGAGAAGCCAGGGTGTGGGGGGTGGCTCAGGCGTCGGCGCCGGGCCGGGCAATACCTGAAAAAAGGCGCTGGCCCGGTTGATGACGCGCCCCAGAACTGTGATAACCGCTTTAACGGTGTGCGAGCCATCGGACGTGATTCCTGGGACGAGGACGATGCCTTCCCAGGTGCTCGCGCCTTTGAGTGGCAGAGGGCCGAGCAGAATGTTGGCGTCCCAGTAGAGCGTGATTGCACCTTCGGGATTCAGGTTCGAGAGCGCGACCGCCACGCGTGAGCCGCGCGGGCCCTGGAGCGGTGTTATGTTCAGAATTGGGGACGCGACAATCTGAAATGTCGTCGATACCTGTAGGGGTGGGTCACTGGTTCGGTGGGCCAGTACCGTGTGCGTACCGGGCGTCGCGCCGGATGGGATGGCGACAGACAAACTAAAGTAACCATCGGCATCCGGGGTTGCTTCCCCGATTTTGCTTGCCGAAGTCACGGCGTCCCAATACAAATCGACAGTCTTGCTGACAGGGAAGCGAACCCCACTCATCTGCGCAGTGATACCTGAACCGCCCCGGGCGGGCAACAAAATCAGCGCGGGCGGCGCAATGCCCTCACAAGGCCAAATTTCTATAGCACAGTTATTGCTTTCGTTGCTCTCGGAGACGTCATCCGCATAATCCGCGCAGACGGTGAGTGTATCCTGTGGCAGTGTGCATTGCCACTGATAAGCAAAACACCGTTGTATTGCCGCACCAGGCGCCAAATCCACGTCGATGCTATCGGTGACTACCATCAAACCATCGATGTGCAGTGACGTGGAATGTCCCTGAAGCGCAGTCGCCGACCCGATGTTCTCGATCTCGTAACACACCTGACCATCCTCGTACCACACGTCGTTGATGACCAGATCCGGCCAGACCGGCACCGGAGTCAGGGTCAACTTGAGGGCATAGGGATTGTACAAATCCCACTCGCCGCTGCTTTGAACTTTGGCGTAGAACTGGCCACCGGCAAGGCCGGTGGTGTACTCAACCATTTCAGACGTCGTCCCGCCGTTGGCAGAGCTATCCAGCAAGACTTGGGCAGGATCGTAGAGATAGAGATCGTAGTTTGCCGGTAGATTGAAGAGTTCCACACTGATGGCGGTGTTGGGGGCGACGTCGAAGCGGAAGTAGTCCAGGTCACTGGGCGTGGGAATACAACCGAGATACTCAACACCCGCGCTGATAAGAAACGCCTCTCCAAAGGTGTCATTTGGCTCCTGTGGATCGCTACACGTTGGCAGGTGATACTCAATCACCAACTGCGGGCGGGAAGCGGCGGTTGCTTCGCGGCTGGCAAACCCGCGCCAGGCGACCGTCCCCTCGATTTCGCTGCGCAGTTCCAGACCAAAATTCGTGGCGGGGCTGGCAAGCCAATCCTGCGCCAGGCCCGTGACTTCCCATTCGTAGTATTGCACTGTCATCCCCACGCCGGTGATTTTGCCAATGGACAAGACTGCCGGTTGGTTTCCCCAAACCACGCCGGTTTCGCTCCAACTTTCGGTGATGCGATACACGCCGACATCCAGGCTCAACGGCGGCGTGCTGGGAGCCACATTCATATAGGCTCGGAAATTGGCATTGTCGATGACGGCGTTTGACGGTAGACCGGATAAATCAAATCGGAAAAGCGCGCGGTCGATAGCACTGGGGGTTTGGTTGCCGACGTAAAGCGTCGTCACGCTCCCGTAATTCTGCGTGGGTGTGGCCGAATCCACGTAGGTGTCGGCGGTTGCATAGAGCGTCGTCGTGTCTAGTGGAGCTAGCGCCACTGCAGCCGACCTCGTCTGCGGTGGAACGTCCGACGACGCGAGGATGGGCAGACTCAAGACCAACATACTCAAAACAATCAAACTGATAACGTTTTGCCGGTTCATTTTTCACCTCCTGCTCTCAGATCGCCAAACGCAACTACACACTTCGTCAAACATACTCCCCTGCGTAAGACTGGTCAGACGTTGTTGCCAGGCAATGTATTCCGGGTCGGCAGCCGCAACCTGCGCTGCCGCTGCGCTTTCATAGCGAGCGATATCAACAAACGCCTGCGGGTCCTGGATAACACGCAATAACTCACCCGAGAGATACCCTGGGATGCGCACACGTTGGTCGCGTTCCCAGCTTTCGTGCAGAGCGACGATGGCGTCCTCTTGACCG